>NZ_JBHSEL010000018.1:0-1532 GCF_042653845.1 Daeguia caeni
CTTAAATCAAACCCCAAACCGAGCCGGAAACTCCAATCTTCAAAAACACAAATAGTCTCAAATCATTCGACGACGGACATGTTTGAGACGTTCAGGCCTGGGCAGATATTATTGGCAGATCGTGCTTACGACAGCGGCAGCTTACACCAAAGCCGCAAAGAATGAGGAGCATGGGGCTGCATTCGCCCCATGCCAAATCGTGTGAATGTCCCAGCCTTCAGTCCATGGCTCTATAAACAGTGTAACACCGCCGAAAGGTGCTTCAACAAACTCAAACACTTCCGGGCATCGCAAACAGATACGACAAACGGGACGACAATTCCTTGCCTCTATCCAGCTTGCATCAATTCGTATTTGTCTGCGCGCTTATGCGGCGGTTACCTAGACCATCACATACCAAGACTAAATACCTAGAAACTGGTGCATGTCCATTCGCGCTTGGTCTCGACCGTACCATCCTCTCTGGTTGTGACGCGCTCCACGGAACGGCAATTATCCGGCTTGGCATTTTTTTTGTTTTCCTGCATACGCCGGAAATCGTCCTGTCGGCGTCGCCAATCCCTGAGTTCCTGCGCCTGACGATTGCGCTCCGCCTCCCGGCTTGCCGATGCAGTAGCCATGCATTCCGCCAATGCAGATGAGCCTGTCGGAAAGCCCAGGCTGAGGCAATAATCCCTGTCGCGCGCCATATCCATCGCACGCTGCTCTTCCGAACTGACACAGCCTGCAACCAGACCGCCCAGAACAAGTGTAAGCCCTGCAAGGCGCAAACCAGACCTGACCAACACAGTATCCCCCCCTCAATGCACCTGACGCAACAGATCGTCAGCAATACCCATGATAAATTTCCAATTTAAACAATCTGAAAATAAAATAAACAAGTTCAAAACGATAATTGCCAATATTACTACTTTTTGCTGCATTCGTCACGATCAACCCAAGGGACAGGCCATCGGCTGCCGCGCTGCTGCGGAATTTCCCGTGTTTTGCAATGCGTGGCAGTGTTTATTGTGTGTAACTATTGGACTGCGCTGGTTAAAATATGCTTTTGCAAATAGATCAGTGTTTCAGAGCCTGAATGCACAAGTCTTTTCTCAATTGCAGGTTGCCCCATGACTTTCTTCAAATATCTCATCAATATTTTTACCGGCACGTTGTTTTCATTATTGCGACATGAAAACAGGGAAGACCTTGAGAAAAAGGCGCAGGAAAATTTCGACGCGATCAAGCAGCTATCTGATTTTGTTAGCGTATTGATCCGTTTTGCCTTCATTGTTGCCGCTTCGTCCTTTCTTATGGACAAGGCGCTGGAAATTGGCGGGCTACGCGGCCTGGTGCTTGGCATCTGTGCAGTGTCAGCCTATGCAATCACCATCATCTTTGCCTTCCGGATCTTTCTCGTCATCTACCATTTCGAGCAGCGCGAGATTTACAACATCAAGAACAAATATAAGAGCCCGACTCAACATTTCATTTTTGCGATACGCCTCGTCATTCGCCTGATTGAGGAGATGAGCATCCAAGCTTGTGAC
>NZ_JBHSEL010000019.1:0-2283 GCF_042653845.1 Daeguia caeni
TCTTTACAAGGCCGAGGTCATCCATCGGCGAGGACCATGGCGCAACTTCGAAGCCGTGGAGTTCGCCACACTCGAATGGGTCGGCTGGTTCAACCACCGCCGTCTTCTGGAACCCATCGGAAACATTCCGCCCGCCGAGGCAGAAGAGCGATACTACGCCATGCTGGACGCACCAGCTATGGTCGCATAACTTAAACCAAACGGTCTCCGGCAAACCCGGGGCGGTTCACTCTTGCCGGCAGGGCCGGGATCAACACCATCGGGCAGAAACTGCAAGGCACCAACACAATCATGTCCAAGAGCACTCAGCAGACTGTAGGCATCGGTTCCGGCGGCTCCTACGCGTTCCGCAACGCGCTTTCGGATGAGATCATTATCCGGCAGCAGATTGTCAAAGACATTGATGACCGGTGCACCATAATAATGGTCTTCGCGCAATGGCAGGGAGAGGGAAACCGGGAAAGCATTGTCCCAGCTCAGCCAGTCGTCTGCATATTGGAAAGCGATGGCACCATTGCCTTGCCGGCTTAATATGCCAACAAAACGGTTGTTCAAAAACACATTAAGGGGAGGGAAGGCCCGCTTGCGCGCCATCAGAACAGATCCTCAATGTCTTGAAGACTGGCTTGACTGCGTGGCCGCACGACGAGCTCAAGATTGAGGGCAGACAAAGCCTCCATCAATGTGCGCAACTGCACGGCAGGCTGTCCAGCTTCCAGCCTGGAAATCGTTCCTTGACGCATGTGAATTTGTTCACCAAGCGCCGCTTGACTTAGTCGCGCTGCCTTTCGCGCGCGGCGAAGAATGGCGCCAAGCTGTTTTTCTGTCCGTGCAATCTGTTCTTTCATGTGGCCTCCACGTTCATTATACGCTAAGCCGTATAACCACACAATATACGTGATTGCGTTTTAAAAATAGCCGTATACGCGTATATTTATTAATTATACGTGAGTGCGTATTAATTGATTCAGGCAGATGTGGACAGGAAACGGATCAGTCTGGTAGGTGATCATAAACGACCGTTTGCAATGGCGAAATAGAGCAAGAGATTTTTGTTATTCATGCTAACCAACAGAAAACAAATCGCAATTTAACATTCATGTTATGAAAGCGATGGCATTTTCCAGGGTTTTGTTTTAGGGAGCAATTCCCCACACTCTATGGAAATGCTCATGTCTGCGACCACAGTTGAAGCAAGTCGTCCCGCTGGCACCATGATTGGCATTTTTGCTCTGCTTGGGGCGGTCGTTGCCATGAGCATCTCGCCCAGCATTGTACGTTTTGCCGATGTTGGGCCACTGGCTAGTGCCTTCTGGCGTGTTTTCCTTGCCTTACCAGTGCTGTGGCTTTGGATGCGGGCTGAAGAAAAACAGCAAGGGCGGAAAAGTGCCGGAAGCTGGTCCTTGCCGATCATACTGACAGGCATTGCCTTCGCGTTCGATCTGCTGTTCTGGCATCTGGCCATCATGCGTACGAGCATCGCCAATGCCACCTTTTTTGCCACGATGTCCCCCTTATGGGTCATCATCATAAGTTGGCTCGTCTATAGGCTGGTGCCATCAAAAGCGATAGTTCTGGGGTTGTTCCTGTGCATTTGCGGCGGAACGACGTTAATCTATCAGAGCATGAGCCTAAATCCCGCCCATGCCGTTGGCGATTTTCTCGGTATCTGCACAGGCGTCTTTTGCGGTGCTTATTTCGTAACCGTTGGTGCCGCGCGCAAGACAACCGGCCCGGCGCGAGTTACTTTCGAAATGAGCATTATCTCCGCAGCCATTCTGGGCCTTGTCGCTCTCTATCAGGAAGGCAATCTGCTGCCCCATTCGCTCAATGGCTGGCTGATCCTGTTGTTACTGGCCTTAGTTTGCCATGCCGGAGGGCAGGGGCTTCTGACCATTGCTCTGGGGCGATTGCCGACGACTTTTTCTTCGCTTGTCATTTTCCTGGAAGCGCTATGTGCTGCCGGTTTTGCCTGGATTTTGCAAAACGAGCCGGTAAGCCTTATTCAGGCGTTCGGTGGAGCGGTTGTGCTTGCCGGCATCTGGATTGCACGGCCGAGAAAATGATACAGATCGGCAGATATAGTGAACAGTAACCTGTCGGGCCCATTTGGACGCAATATCAGAACCCGATTGCCTGTCATTGTAAAGACGAAAGATTACTGGCCACACGATGGCTGATGAAGTTCTTGTGTAGCGACTGCAAGGAAGGCTCTTCCACCCGAATGCCAGCTCATGGCGAAGAACGGCAAGGCTGACGATAAAGAGCCAAGAGTTCCATAAG
>NZ_JBHSEL010000020.1:0-938 GCF_042653845.1 Daeguia caeni
CCGCCAGCTAATGTTATGGACCGAGAAATAGTGCAGAGCCTCCAGGAACAACCGGTCATCCCGCCCCTTGGCGCCGCGCCGCGCCGCGGCAGCGAGGCGCGAAAGACCTCCAGCACCACCGCCCAATCCGCTTCCGTCATCTTCGTAGACATGCCGACCTCCAGAATCAGTCGGCAATCCATGAATCACACTGGATTCCTTCGTGGAATCCTCAGGCCAATACCTGAGCCAATTCGTCCACACGGCCTAGCGAACGAATTTCGTTCGGTTGGTATCATGGGAATTTCCCATAATATGTCCTACAGGCACATTTGAATGTCGGAAAATCCGACAGTGACGGTCGGTAAGAATTTACCGGGGTCGGAACGAAATCCGTACCGACATCGTACGAAAATCGTCTGCATCTCCGTTAAGGAGACGCAGATGCCCGCATTGCTGTTACGGCAATGAAGGTGTTTCGAATTCCGAAATACCTTTCATCCAGAATTGGATAAAAGCCCGATGCGTCCAAATCTGGGCGCATTATGTCTCCCCAAATCTGGACGCATCCCCTTGACCGCCTGCCGCGCCTCTGCCAGCTTGCGGCAAACAGGAGGTGTTGTATGGCAAATGGTAGAATTATACATGTGTCTGTGTTGGGGCCGGATCAACAAAATTATCAGCCTGAAAAAACCTCAATCGCATTCCCGGCAGTTTCCCCTTTTGGGAGAAAACCCAATATTGCTAAACTGAAGGTGAGGGAAGAAAAGCTTGCACTTAAGAAAGCTGCTCGAAAAAAGAAAAATGCAGAAAAGTTTGCCCGAAAGCTGAAGGGTGGAAGAATTATTCAGGACTTGCGTGGACGTTCACCTACGGCTTAGAGCCCGACTCAACATTTCATTTTTGCGATACGCCTCGTCATTCGCCTGATTGAGGAGATGAGCATCCAAGCTTGTGAC
>NZ_JBHSEL010000021.1:0-10929 GCF_042653845.1 Daeguia caeni
ACCGCCGGCTATGGCGCGGTGGCCGACGTGCCGGAGCCCATCCGTCAGGCCATCCTGCTCATCGTCCAGCGCCTGTTCGATGGTGCAGACACCAGCATCGATGTTGCCATTGACCGCACCGTCCATGCCCTGATCGCACCCTATCGCAGAAGCCCGATCTGATGGCCAGGATCACCGCCAATGCCCTGCGCGACCGCGTCCGCCTCGAAAAGCGCGAGGAGATCGATGATGGCTATGGCAACACCTATGGCCAGTGGGTGCCACAGTTCGAGCGCGACGCCTGCATCCTGCCCTCCAAGGGCGGCGAGACGGTCATTGCGTCGCGCCTGCAGGAGGTGCAGCCGGCGCTGATCATCGTGCGCTTCGATGCCGAAACCGCAACCATCACCGCCGCCTGGCGCCTGATCGATGCCCGTTCCGGCCTGATCTACAACATCCGCACCGCCGCCGACATGGAGCGCCGCCGCCGCTTCATCACCATGCTGTGCGAGGCCGGTGTCGCAACCTGAGCGGCCACCGGCAAAGCCGCGAGCCAAAACCAGACTCTCCGGGAGAACCGCTATGACGCCGCCGCAAGCGAACGAGCAGTTCCGCATGTCCGAGACCGAGTTCGAGGCCCTGCTGGCACGCGCAGCCGAAACAGGCGCGCGGCGCGCCCTGCATGAGGTCGGTCTCGATGGTCAGGATGCGGCCGAGGACATCCGCGATCTTCGCTCGTTGCTCGCGGGTTTCCGCCTCGCGAAACAGACGGCCGTCCAGACCGCCGTGCGGCTGATCACCACCTGCGTCCTGCTCGCCCTGATGGCCGGCATCGCCATCAAGCTGAAGCTCTTCGGGCCGTCGCCTTAACCCGTCCGCCCGACTTATCAGACCATCGCCCGCCCTCGCCGAGGAGCGGGCTTTTTTGTGCCTGGAGACCTGCGATGACGACAATGACCTACAAACACTGGCGCGACGTACCCGAGAGCGGCTGGCGCTGGCCTAACTTCTCGCCAGCCGAGATCGCCTGCCGAGGGACGGGCAAGCTGCTGGTCAATGAACCCGCGCTCGACAAGCTCCAGGCGCTGCGCGATCGGCTTGGCAAGCCCCTCATCGTCCGTTCGGCCTACCGCAGTCCGGCGCATAACCGGGCCGTCGGCGGCGCGCCGCGCTCGAAGCACATGGACGGCACGGCCTTCGACATCGCCATGTCGAACCACGATCCGGTCGCCTTCGAGGCCGCTGCCCGAGCCGTCGGCTTTCTCGGCTTCGGCTACTATCCCCGTTCGGGCTTCATGCACATCGACCTCGGTCCTGCTCGGCAATGGGGCGAGCGGTTCCCGGTGCAGGCGACGGGGTTCGCCGCTGAAACGGCGCCCGCGCGGGAGGTTTTGGCCGACAGCCGCACGATGAAGGGCAGCGGCGCGGCAGGCGCGGCGACGCTCGGCGCCGTAGGCGTCGAGGTGGCGCAGAGCGTCCTGACGGAGACCCAGTCCGCGATCCTGCCGCTCGTACCCTATCTCGACACGCTCCGCTGGGTGTTCATCGCCGTCGCGCTCGCGGGCCTTGCCGTGACGATCTACGCCCGCATCGACGACTGGAAGCGGGGGCGTCGATGATCGCTGCTCTGTTCACCGGGAAGGCCGCCGCCCCGTGGTTGCGGGCGGCGCTGCGCTACGGCGCCATCGCACTTGCGGTGTTCCTGTTCCTGCTCTCACTCCGGCGCTCCGGCGAGCGAGCGGGACGCCTCGCCGAACGCCTCGAGACCTCGGAGAAGACCAATGACGTCCATCGCCAGATGCTCGATGCGGCGGCTCGCCGCCCTCGCGATCGTGACGATCTCGCTGACCGGCTGCGCGACGGTCGCTTCTGACCCTCGCGTGGCGACCGTCTGCCCGCCGGTTGTTGAATATAGCCGCGAGTTCCAGGCGCGCGCAGCCGACGAGCTCGATCTGCTGCCAGAGGGGTCGGCGATCGCCGAAATGCTCGCCGATTACAGCGTCATGCGGGATCAGGCTCGGGTGTGCCAACGCTGAGATCAGCGATGGAGTTGTTGGTCGAGGAATCTGCGACTTCATCCGCCTCCCAATTTGCATAGGTGCGGCCATCCTGAAGACGCCAGAGAATGCGGCCATTCGCGCTACCGCCATAGACCACGGCGGCGGCAGATGAAACGCTCGGAAAGGTATAGTCGCTGCTGAATATGAGCGCCCCGTCGTCTTCTCGGAGAATGCCTTTTTCAATAAGTGTGTCCCTAAGAGACGCGGTCCCCCTCGGTATGGTGGCGGTGGTGCGGCTACGAGCTCGTGAACCCCGTCTGACAACGAACTCGCCAGAGGCACTGACATTCATCTCGGCTGCGAACCCCTGACCCCGAAAAAAGAAAACAGGTCCGGAAGGGGCTGATGGTTCGTTTGAGATTTCGTTCATTTCCCCGGGCAAAGAACCGCGCATGGCTCGGAAGAGGTCGCATCCAAGCGCACCGACAAGAGTAATGGTCTGATCGACGAACTCTTCCATTGCGGCTCGATCTGGAAGGGGAAGCTTTCCTACTTCACTTGCCCTCTGCGAATTTGCAAGATTCCAACGAGGATTTCGGCCTGCCTCAGCGACAAGGCGGGCTTCAACATACCTCGCATGCGACTTGGTAAGGTTCTCGTCCTTGCTCACCAAGACGATGGTCTCGGCCCAGAAGCCCTTCGCATCACGGCCTTTTTCATTCGCACTGTGGAAGCCCAGCCTGTCGCCGACGGACTCGGACTCGCCGATGTAAGCGACCCATCTGTCGGCGTTTTCCTCGTCCTGGCCAAGAAGGATGTAGACGCCGGGCCGTATGATTTCAGGGGGCTCTGTTGCAAATTTCTGTCGCTGGTGCGAGAAGCAGCTTTTTCAGAGCAGGTTGTTGATTTCATGAGTGCATTCAAAGGCCGTCATTTCAGCGGTGAGGTCGTGTTGTGGGCAGTTCGCTGGTATTGCCGGTAGGGGATCAGCTACCGCGATCTTGAACAGATGATGGCCGAACGCGGCGTGCGCGTTGATCACGCCACGATCTACCGGGGGGTTCAGACCTATGCCCCTGAAATGGAAAAGCGGCTACGTTGGCAATGGCGCCGGCCGGTCTCAGGCAGTTGGCGGGTCGATGAAACCTACATCAAGGTCCGCGGGAAATGGACCTATCTCTACCGGGCGGTGGACAAGCTCGGGAACACCATCGATTTCTATCTCTCGCCCACACGCAATACCAAGGCGGCGAAACGGTTCCTGGGCAAAGCCTTGAGAGGTCTGAAAGACTGGGAAAAGCCTCATACAATCAACACCGACAAGGCGCCAGCTTATGGCGCGGCCATTTCCGAGCTGAAAGCGGAAGGCAAATGCCCCGAAGAAACCGAGCATCGTCAGGTCAAGTATCTGAACAACGTCGTTGAGGCCGATCACGGCAAGCTGAAACAACTGATCCGGCCTGTGCGTGGTTTCAAAACGTTGAAGTCCGCCTACGCGACAATCAAAGGGTTCGAGGTCATGCGTGCCCTGCGCAAGGGGCAGGCTGGCATTTTCAATTTCTCAAACGATGTCCTCGGTGAGGCACGCATTGTCGAGAGAGCCTTCGGCATCGGTCCATGTGCCCTGTCTGAAGCGGTGACCATGCTCGAAAACCATCTTCAGGACGTCAAAGCTTAAGCTGCTGGCCCGGAAGGGCGCGCAATCTGTCCAAATTCTAAATTTGCAACAGAGCCAGATCGAGCAATCCGTTGTCTCGCATCCGGTAAAAATGATACTGCACCGTTGTAAATGGCGAGAATTCCTTCGGTAATTGCGCCCATTGGCAACCGGTTGTCGCTATATACTGGATCGCATCCCAAAGTTTACGAGGATCATGTTTGCGAGGTCGGCCGACTTTGCTCATCTTCTGCAAAAGCGGCGCAATAATTATCCATTCATCGTCAGTGCAGTCACTTGCATAGCGCAAGAAACGTCTGGTAATAATCACGCCGAGCGGTTTCAGTCCATGTCATCTGATCCTCCGTAGTTTTTGCAAATAGAGAATCATAAACTACTGAAATCGCTAAACTTAATTTTAGGTCGGGCTCTTAGGGAGGCTGCGATGTACCCCCCCCGAATTCGGGCGCCTCAGATAGTTTTCTTGGCGTTGCGAGCGGGGGTTTTCACAGGTGGAGGCGGGTTGATGAATCAACTCAAAAAGGTAGCAACTGGCAAAGATTTAGCGTGCTTGGCAGGTAAATACTCTGGTTCCGATGCGAACACACGGAGTGCGGTAGCCATGCTATTGGATGCCCAGGTCGGAGGGCGCGCGTGAGTATTCTGGTTACCGGCGGTGCCGGTTACATCGGATCCCACACCTGCGTCCAACTGCTTCAGGCCGGTCACGAAGTTGTTGTTTTCGACAACTTCAGCAACAGCCACCCCGAAGTGCTCAATCGGGTCGAACAGATCACTGGGCGCAAGCCCATGCTGGTGCAGGGCGATATTCGCGACCAGGCGGCCATCGAGTCGGCCTTGCGGCAACACCAGTGTCAGGCCGTCATTCATTTCGCCGGGTTGAAGGCGGTTGGCGAGTCTGTTGAAAAACCGCTTCTCTACTACGACAACAACGTCGTCGGCACCCACCGCCTTCTTGCAGCCATGCAGAACTGCGGTGTCACTACACTGGTCTTCAGTTCTTCTGCCACCGTCTATGGCGAGCCTCAAAGCCTGCCACTCACGGAAGACCACCCGCTATCGGCCACCAACCCCTATGGGCGCAGCAAGCTGGTGATCGAAGATATGCTGCGGGATGTGTATCGCGCCCATCCCGATTGGCGCATTGCAATCCTGCGCTACTTCAACCCGGTGGGCGCGCACGAGAGCGGGCTGATCGGCGAAGACCCACAAGGCACGCCCAACAACCTCATGCCCTATGTGGCCCAAGTGGCCGTGGGTCGGCGGGAATTTCTCAACGTCTGGGGCAACGACTACCCCACGCCGGATGGCACTGGCGTGCGCGACTACATCCATGTGGTCGATCTGGCGGCGGGTCACCTCAAAGCGCTTGAAGCGCTTGATCGACCACAGTGCATAGCCGTGAACCTGGGCACTGGCGTGGGCTACAGCGTGCTCGATGTCGTCAAAGCTTTCGAAGCCGCCAGCGGCAAGCCTGTCCCTTATCGCATCAGCCCGCGCAGACCGGGCGATGTGGCGGCTTGTTATGCCGACCCGCGCCTGGCGATTCAGCTATTGGGCTGGAAAGCCGAGCGTGACTTGGCCGCCATGTGTCAAGACCACTGGCGCTGGCAGGATCGCAACCCACGAGGTTATTCATGAACCCCCACGCAGCACAGTCTTTGCGGCCGACAGCCTTGCTGAGGTCCTTTCACACCAACCGGAGCCTGATCTTCAATCTCATCAAGCGAGAAGTGGTTGGCCGCTACAGAGGTTCGGTCATGGGCTTGCTGTGGTCCTTCTTCAACCCGGTCTTCTTGCTGGTCGTGTACACCTTTGTGTTCAGCGTCGTCTTCCGGGCACGCTGGCTTGGCGGCTCGGATTCCAAGGTGGAGTTCGCTCTGGTGCTGTTCACCGGACTGCTGGTCTACAACCTGTTTTCGGAAGTGCTCAACCGGGCCCCCAGCCTGATCCTGAACAACGCTAATTATGTCAAGAAAGTGATCTTCCCGCTGGAGGTCTTACCCATCGTGGCTTTTGGGGCAGCGGCCTTTCACATGCTGGTGAGCCTGCTGGTATGGCTGCTTTTTTACGCAATATTCTTTGGTCTGCCCACCTGGACGGTGATTCAACTGCCCGTCGTGCTGGTGCCATTGATCCTCATGACGTTGGGCCTGGCCTGGATTCTGGCTTCCCTGGGGGTTTACCTGCGCGACGTTGGCCAGATCATCGGAGTGATCACGATGGCACTGATGTTTATGTCACCCATATTTTATCCGGTGGCAGCGCTGCCGGATCAATACCACGCCTTCATGTACATGAATCCGCTGACCTACATTGTCGAGGAGACCCGCAACGTCATGATCTGGGGAAAGTTGATTGACTGGAACGCCTGGGCACGCTGGACAGCGGGAGCCGCCGTCGTCGCCTGGTTGGGTTTTGCCTGGTTCCAGAAAACGCGCAAGGGGTTTGCCGATGTCCTCTGAAGTTGCGCTTACGGTCAAGGGGCTGGCAAAAAGATACTATATCTACGACAAACCTCACCGAAGACTGCTGCAAATGCTGCTGGCTCGCACAGGTAGAAGGTTCTACAGAGAATTTGTTGCCCTGCAGGATATTTCCTTCACCGTACCCAAGGGCAAGGTCGTTGGCATTCTGGGAAAAAATGGGGCCGGCAAGTCCACTCTGCTCCAGATCATTTGTGGGACGCTGACGCCTAGCGATGGCACAGTAGAAGTGCGCGGCAGAGTAGCAGCACTTCTAGAACTGGGGTCCGGATTCAACCCGGAGTTCACCGGTATTGAAAACATTTACCTGAATGGCCAGATCCTCGGGCTCAGCCGAGACGAAGTTGATGCAAAACTTGCCGATATTCTTGCCTTTGCAGACATTGGAGATTTTGTTTACCAGCCAGTAAAAACCTACTCCAGCGGCATGTTTGCTCGCTTGGCCTTTTCCGTAGCAGTCAACGTAGAACCCGATCTGTTGATTGTGGATGAAGCGTTGAGCGTGGGTGATGCCTGGTTTCAGCACAAAAGCATGGCACGCATGCGGCAGCTCATGGAAAGCGGTTGCTCTGTTTTGTTCGTCAGCCACTCGATAGACGCTGTGCGCGCGCTCTGCGATGAGGCCATCTGGCTGGAGCAAGGTCGGGTGAAGATGCACGGCAACGTCACGGATGTGACGAACGCTTATATGAATGATGTGTTCATTGAGCACAACCGAATTGTTTTGCAGTCGATGAAACAGGTAGTGGCTGCTGAAGAATCGACCAGCCTGCCGACTACGACACAACAAGATGTGCCTGAGCACGATCACAGGAGTGAAAAAGCAGAGCAACCTATATCGGCAGACCTTGTTGACGGGACTGTTGTCTCCGTCCGTTCAAAGTTGCTGAAAAACCAACAAGGGCAGGTAACAGATCACCTCCATCAAGGCGAAAGATTTTCACTAGAGTTCGAGATCGAAATTCACAGGCAGATAAATAACCTGAGTCTCGGATTCCTCATCAAAGATCAATTTGGACAAGAACTCACTGGCGAGAGTTTTTTTAACACATACAGAAAGAGTCTGAATTTCGAAGCAGGACAAACCGTGCGTTTTGTTTTCAGCTCAACAATGCTCTTGCGTGGCGGTCAGTCCTATTCAGTCGCGCTCCGCATCAATCAGGTGAGCCAGTGGGATCGCAGTGACAACGTGATTATCTTTGCGGACGAATTGGCCATGGTGTTCGATGTGTTAGCTGATACAGATAATCCGATGTGGTTTATGTTCAAAATGCCTTTTGGAGTTGCATGTAAATGAGAAAGATTGATGTCAGCGTGGTGCTCAACATGCACCGTGAAGCACTCTATTTGCGTCCAACTTTGCTTTCACTGGACGCTTGCGCCAATGAGGCAAAAAATGCCGGGATCAATGTCGAATTGATTGCTGTCTTCGACAAACCAGATCAAGACACCCTGGAAGTCTTTCATCGAACCCCGCTAAAAGCTTTTGAACAAATAAAAACCACTACCATCGATGTAGGATCTTTGGGGCTTGCACGCAATGCAGGAATTGATCTTGCTGAAGGCGAATTCGTCTGGACTTCCGACGGGGATGACCTAGTATCCAGAAATTCAATCGTTGAACTCGTCAAGACCGCCCGAAATCACCCACACTCAAAGATCGCTGTGTTTATCGACTTCTGGGTTGCCTTTGGTGAACCATACCATGTCGCGCGTTATGTGAGCGATCAGTGGTTGACCGCTGCTGACTTTGCTTATCATCACCCTTATGTTTCCAGAATTTTTATCAAGCGAGATGTGTTTCAACATCTGTCCTATCGCGACCTAAAAGTTACCACAGGCTTTGCCTATGAGGATTGGGATTTCAATGTCCGCCTGTTTGCTTCTGGGTTCGAATTCCTGGTTGCACAAAATACCATTATATTTTATCGACTACGAAGCAACAGTCTGTTAAAGCAGGCTAATGCGGTATCGGCAAGAATGGTTCCCCACTCTGCCCTGTTTGAACCGAAAACCTTTGTTGCAGCCATGGCTGATGCGCGCAAGAGAAACCCTGATTGGCAAAAGTTTATGCGTGAAAGGCAGGCGATTTACGAAAGGAAATTTGTGCATGAGATGTTGGCATCGGAGACTTTGGTTGGCTACGCGACTGAAGCAGCTCAATTAGATCCCGAAGTCGAGCCCATCCGAATTGAAGCCGCAAGCAATTATTGTCCTGTGCCTTGGGACTCTCAACACTGGGGATTCCAGCTGGAGAGGTTCTACCAGTTAGTTGGCGATCAGCCTTTTTCCGATGTTTTGCTGTTACCCTGGCTTAAACCGGGTGGCGCAGAGAAATACATCCTGCAAATCCTGGGTGAGTTATGGAAGTTTGGCGCTTGCCGGCGACTATTGGTATTGAGTGGTCAGGCGGCGAGCAGGCATGAATGGGCGAGCTTGCTACCCAAAGGCTCCGTTTTTGTTGATGTATTTAATGCATTTCCCATGCTTGACGATGCCGGAAGAGACGCCATGATCGCAAGAGCGCTTTTGGCTGTTGCAGCCGAAGGCGCGCGCTTGCACATCAAGGCCAGCCCTTTTTCCCATCGTTTAATGGATAGCTTTGGCTCCGTCTTGTCTTCAACATACAAGGTCGTCTATTACCGCTTTAGTGATAATTCGTATGCCTGGCGCAATGAGCGCGTCAATAGCCCTTGGGCTGTCGCCTTTCTGCGTCGCCAGTTGAACAATATTCACCTTTTGATCAGTGACTGCGGCAGCATCGCCGCGGCCGATTGGGCTCGATTGGGTGCGCACAAAGAAAAATATCAAACCATTTACGCTCTTTGCGCAGCTCAAGAGCATACGTCAATCAAACGCTTGCCCAACAAGCGCTTGCTTTGGGCATCAAGAGTTTCAGCTGAAAAGAGACCTGATTTGCTTGGAAAAATCGCCACAGCGCTACGTCAGGATTGCCCTGAAATTGTTATCGAAGTGTACGGGCAAATCGAAAATAACTACCACCAGCAACATTTGTTCGATGTTCCTGGTGTGATCTATCGCGGAAGTTATGACGGGTTTCAAACGCTGCCCATAGATCGTTTCGATGCGTTTATCTATACCAGCGCTTTCGATGGTCTCCCCAATGTGATTCTTGAGGTTTTGGGAGCTGGCTTGCCTGTGATCGCGCCTGACGTCGGAGGTATTGGAGAGGCTGTCATCGAGGGTGAGACCGGTTTTCTGGTGCCTGATCTGGTTGATGAAAACGCACTGGTCGAAGCGTATGTCGATGCGGTACGACGTCTCTATGGCGACTGGGATCGCACGGTGGAAATAGTCGAGCGTGGGCGACAATTGATCGCGGATCGGCATGGCGAAGCCAAGTTTCGGCAACGCGTTAGCGATGTATTTGAACTGGCTTTGCATGTTGAGGAGGTCAATCTATGAGTAGCCTTTATTTTTGTGCTGATGACGCCAGTCAGAAAATTCTTGCTGGAGATGCCCAAAAGATCATTTCCATAGGGAGTGATTTCGGCTACGGCAACTTCGGCGATGTACTTCAGCACATCAATGCGTTAAGAGCAATCAAAAAGACAGGTAGATTTGCGACCGTTTCTGTTATGGCCGCAAATGCCATCAACAGCCAAGCTTTCCCCTCGTTTGTGCCTGAAGCTTACAAGACTGATGCGGTTATTTTTGTCTCGAGCTACCCCTTAATTCTTGTCGACACTGATCCACAACTGACACGGGTTGCCGAAATTCGCAATGTCGCAGGACTTGGTCTTTACGGCGGTGGTTTTCTGAATTCAATGTGGGGAGACTTTGTTTTATCTGTAGTTGAACATTTTCTTAGACTCGATCAAAAGATTAATTATTGGGTTTCTGGTCAGCAAATCACCTCGCCTTTTGAGGCCCGTGTTTTAGAGCATATCAAGGCATTTCACCCCAAGCTGTTTGGGGTTCGTGACGAGGTGAGCCTACGGTTGCTTGCAGAGCGCGGTTATGACGCAGATTTTTCATTTGATGATGCGACCGAGGCGCTTGAAGGTTTGAGTGATCGACTGTCGATTCGGCAAGGTCAGGGGCTGGCGCTCCATCTCAATTCATCTGATTACACTGCCAACACCTCTTTGGCGGATGGCTTAGGCCGAGAGTTGGCGAGCGTAGCTTCTCAAGATGCCGCTAGGCACGAAGTCACTGTTTTTCAGGCGTTCAGAGATTCCCGCCAAGATGTGTTTGATTCCAGCGAAACCATCAAGCGGTTGGATTATCTTTTTCCGTTCCACGAGTATCGCACAATCGATTTGGTTGGCCTCTTGTTCGATCAATCATCTAGTAATAAGCAAATTAAATTAGATTTGGCGCTTGGCTATTCGTGCTCCTATCACGTGACACTTTGGTTGCAATTGGCGGGCATCCCTTGTTGGTTACGCAGTTCGAATTCGTTTTACGATCAAAAATCACGTGCGCTACAGGTGTCGCAGGGGCTGGATGAGTTTCTTCGAAATCCGAAACTGGCTGATCACACCTCAAATTTGGAGCGGCGTGCGACTTGGAATGATAAGTTGCAGCGACATCTCTCGAGTATTGATCCTATCGAGAACTGTCTGCGTTTTGAAAGTGTCGAGAGTGGGCCTGCGCCTTGGTCCTTTTTTTACAAGGGGCATCCAACGCTTCAGGATAAGTTGAGCTCAGCGGAGAAGGACAATCTATGGCTTAAATCCCGTGCTGAGGTGGCCGAACGCGATCTGGGTGCGACAAGAAGTGAGAACGCGGAATTGCATGGGCGGGTGGAGGCGTTGTCTGC
>NZ_JBHSEL010000022.1:0-2795 GCF_042653845.1 Daeguia caeni
GCGGCGCTGCACATGAGCCCGCAACACCCCCCCGGGGACCTCAAAAGTAGCGAAAGTTTGCTGCCAGGACCGCGCGCCACCAAACGCGCATCCGTGGCCAAAATGGCGATGGGGGGGCGCATGACTAAGCTATTGATTTTATTGGATACAGAAAATGGCAATCGCTGAAACTGCGCATATCGGTGTTGATGGCATTGAGCGTCAGCTGGCCGTCGAATATCGCAAGCTTGATGATCTGGTTCCCTATGCACGCAATGCCCGCACGCATTCGGACGCGCAGGTGGCCGAGATCGCCGGGTCAATCCGCGCGTTCGGTTTCACCAATCCGGTGCTGATTGCCGAGGACGGCACGCTGATCGCCGGCCATGGCCGCGTGCTGGCGGCGCGCAAGCTCGGTATGGAGACGGTGCCGACGATCGTGCTGGCGGGACTGTCGGAGACGCAGCGCCGGGCGCTGGTGCTCGCCGACAACCGCATTGCCATGAATGCCGGCTGGGACGAGGAGCTGCTGGCGCTCGAGCTCTCCGACCTGCAGGAGGCCGGCTTTGACCTTGGCCTCACCGGCTTCGGCGACGACGAGTTGCAGAGCCTGCTTTACGGCAGCCATGACGAACAGGATGGGCTGACCGAGGACGACGCCATTCCGGAAGTTCCGGCAACACCTGTCACACGGCGCGGCGATCTGTGGCTGCTGGGTGATCACCGGCTGCTGTGCGGTGATAGCACCTCGCCGGAAGATGTTGGTCGCCTGATGAACGGCGAACGGGCGGCGCTGTTTGCCACCGATCCACCCTACCTGGTCGACTATGACGGAACCAACCATCCGACGAAGAAGAATGCGTCGGCGCGGGCGAAGAGAATCGCCAACAAGGATTGGGGCGAGGATTACATCGAGCAGCCGCACTGGGATGATTCCAGCCAGGGCCCACAATTCTACGAGGCCTTCTGCAAGGTGGCGATCGAGCATGCCATTGCCGAGGATGTGGCATGGTATTGCTGGCACGCCTCGCGCCGCCAGCGCATGCTGGAAANGCTGACCCGCTCGGTCATGCTGTGGGCGCACGAGCCCTGCCTGTTCGGCTGGGTTCGCGGCAAGAAGCCCCGCATCAACCGCGAGGGGTTCGAGAGCTGGCCGACCACGGTGTGGAACATTCCTTCGTCCGAGATCGAGACGCGCGAGCATCCGACCTCGAAACCGGTGCGGGTGTTCACGCTGCCGATGCAGCTGCACACAAGACCGGGCGATATCTGTTACGAGCCGTTCTCCGGATCGGGATCGCAGCTGATTGCCGGCGAAAAGACCGGCCGCAAGGTTTACGGCCTCGAACTGTCAGAAGCCTTCTGCGATGTCGTCGTCAAACGATGGCAGGAATTTACCGGCAAGGTGGCGACGCTGGATGGTGACGGCCGCAGCTTTGATGAAATCGCTGCTGAGCGTGTGCCGGAACAGGCTGATGCGGCATGAAGCAGTCGCGAACCATGTCGCTGGTGGAATCACTCACCAATGTCGCAGTCGGTTACGGCATCGCGGTCATCACCCAGATCGTAGTGTTCCCACTGTTCGGACTGACGACCACGCTTTCCGAAAACATGGCGATGGGCGCAATCTTCACCGTGGTCAGCATAGCCCGTTCGTTCACCTTGCGTCGGCTGTTCGAGGCCGTGCGCCTTCGGGGTGAAGGCTCAGGATAGTTGAATGGAGTTTTGACATGGCCGGCCGCAAACCGCTGCCGACGCATCTGAAGCTGGTCAAGGGTACGGCCCGTCCGCATCGCCTGAACAAGGCCGAGCCGAAGCCGGTGGTGGCAGTTCCTGCGCCGCCGGATCATCTTGATGAGAAGGCAAGCGCCAAGTTCACTGCGATGGCTGAGATGCTGGCGCGTCATGGCGTGATGACCGAACTCGATACCGGTGCGCTCGCCCGCTACGTCGTGATCTGGCGGCGCTGGCTGGAGGCAGAACAGGAAGTGAAGCGCCGTGGGCCGGTGGTAAAGACCTCGAACGACAACATCATCCAGAACCCGTTCCTGGCTGTCGCCAACAAATGCCTGGCGCAGATGGCGCAGATCGAGGCCGAGTTCGGGCTGACGCCGTCGAGTCGCTCGCGCATCCGCATGGCAGAGCCTGCCGAGACCAGCGACCCCTTCGAGGACTTTTTGACCCGTGGCCGAAAAGCGTAAATCCGGCTCGGTCAGGAAAGCGTCATCCTGTCCGGTCACCGCCTACGCCCGGGCTGTCGTTGACGGCAAGATCGTCGCCGGCCGTCTTGTTCGTTTGGCCTGCGAACGGCATCTAGCGGACCTGAAAGCTGGAAGCAAACGCGGTCTGGTTTGGGATATTGATGCTGCACGGCACGCGATCGACTTCTTCGGCCATCTGCGCCACTCGACCGGCGAATGGGCCGGCGAACCCTTCGTGCTGCAGGGCTGGCAACAGTTCGTCGTCGGCTCGCTTTATGGCTGGAAGCGCAAGGATGGATTGCGCCGCTACCGCACAGCCTATGTCGAGGTAGCGCGCAAGAACGGCAAGTCGGTGCTTCTGGCCGGCACGGCGCTCTATGCGCTGATTGCCGATGGCGAGCCCGGTGCACATGTCTATTCGGCGGCAACCACGCGCGATCAGGCGCGCATCGTCTTTGGCGAGGCCGAACGCATGGTGGCGGCGAGTTCGGCGCTGCAATCGAGGATTACCCGCACGGTGAACAATCTCGCTGTGCTGCCGACCTCGTCCTGGTTCAGGCCGCTGTCGGCGGACGCCAGCAAGATGGACGGGCTGAACATCCATTTTGCGGCCGT
>NZ_JBHSEL010000023.1:0-106266 GCF_042653845.1 Daeguia caeni
CTTAAATCAAACCCCAAACCGAGCCGGAAACTCCAATCTTCAAAAACACAAATAGTCTCAAATCATTCGACGACGGACAACGCATGGAAAGTCATGCCGAAGCGGCTGTCCAGCTGCCGGCTGAACAGCAGGCACGCTTGATGCCGAAAGGATAATCAGACAGGCAGAGCGGTGGTGTATTTTACGGCCTTGAGTGCAAAATGCGATGATGACGTCAATACTGCATCATGAGTCAAAATGCCTCCCATAAGCAGGGCTTCATACTCGCGGACACTACCCACAACTATGCGTATCAGATAGTCCCATTCACCAGACATTGAGTAACACTCAAGAACCTCGCGATAACTATTGATATAGCGCTCAAAGTCATTTCGGGCTGCCGGATCGTGTGTCTTCATGCGTATCTGGCAAAACACATTCAGCCCCTTGTCAACAGCTTCAGGATCTACCAGCCGTACCGTGCGAGTCAGCACGCCTGCTTCTTCAAGTCTGGAAATGCGTCTCCAGCATGATGCCGCCGATGCGCCAACTTTCTCGGCCAGCTGTGACTGGCTGATATCGCCCTGTTCCTGCAATATGCGCAGTATGGATTTGTCGACTGAATCCAGCGTGATCGTTTTCATTCACAAATTCCGTTCATGATGAATAATTCATTTCATATTGTGTATTATTCCCGGCAAGATTGAAAGGTATTTCGCGCCAATAAGCAATATTCTGATCCAACTATATTCAGGAGGGGAATAATGGGTCAGAGCGTCATCAAGACACACAGGCACAACACAGCCGATGGGCAGATCGATTGGCCAAAGGCTGCCTATTATCTTCACTTGTCCCGTGCGCTGGATGAAATGGAGGAAAATCGTCTCGTCCCTGAAAAAAAGGTGCTGTATCAGTTTTCCGCGCGCGGCCATGATATGGCGCAAATCCTGCTTGGGCTGCAGCTCACTGGGGCACATGATGCCATTTGCGGCTATTACCGGTCGCGGCCCATTCTGCTCTCACTTGGCGTTGAACCGGTCGATATATTGGGCTCGGCAATGGGACGCGCAGGCGGTTATTCCGATGGACGCGACATTGGCGTCGTCTTCAATTATCCAAACCCCAATGGTGCTTCAGCGCTGCCCATGTGTGGCGGTGTAGGCGCACAATATACGCCGACAGCCGGTTGGACCCAGGCATTGAACTATTACACCAATACGCTCGGCAATAACGAATATGCCAAGGCTATTGGCGTCGTGCTGGGCGGCGATGGCTCCGTTGCTTCCAATGGTTTCTGGGCAGCATTGACCGCCGCGACCACACAATCGTTGCCAATGCTGTTCTATATCGAGGACAATGGCTATGGCATTTCGGTGCCATCCACTTTCCAGACGCCAGGTGGCAATATTGCAGCCAATCTGGCGAGCTGGAAAAACCTCAGGATTTTTGATGGTGATGGCTGCGGTCCGGAAACCGCAGCGCAACTTATTCAGGAAGCTGTTACTTTCGTTCGTGAACAGCGCCTGCCTGCAATGCTTCGCCTGACGGTTCCGCGCCTGCAGGGACACAGTTTTCAGGATACGCAGGCCTATAAAAGTGCGGACACAGTGCGCGCGGAATGGGCGCGTGATCCGCTTCCACGCCTCAGGGACTATCTTGTTCCCGCCGTCATGAGTGCCGATGAGTGGGGAAGCATTGAAGCCAAAGCGCGCCAGGATGCCGAAACTGCGCGCGAAGCTGCAGAAGCCCGGCCTGTCGCCGAACCGACCACGGTCACTCACAATCTGTTCTTTAGTGGCGAAATGCAGAAGATGGGTGGCCAGCATTGCACCGGTTACATCGCCCCCAAAAGTTCCGACGTACCGGAGCCCTCGGGCGCGCGCATCAATATGGTGACCGCCATACGCAAGACGCTCGACCATGAAATGTCGATCAACGAGCGTGTTGTCGTTTTCGGTGAGGATATCGGCCCCAAGGGCGGTGTTCACGCTGTTACCTTGGGGCTTCAGGACAAGTTCGGCCATGATCGCGTTTTTGACACATCGCTGTCAGAAGAAGGCATTATTGGCCGGGCCGTCGGCATGGCGCTGGCCGGTCTTGTCCCGGTTCCGGAGATTCAATTCCGCAAATATGCAGAACCCGCCACGGAACAGCTCAATGATTGCGGCACAATGCGCTGGCGAACCAATAACCGCTTTGCTGCTCCCATCATTGTCCGCATGCCGATTGGTTTTTTCAAATGCGGCGACCCATGGCACAGCCAGACAAATGAGGTGGCCTTTGTGCACCAGCCGGGCTGGAAGGTTGCTGTCCCATCCAATGCCGAAGATGCTGTTGGCTTGCTGCGCACATCGTTGCGCGGCAATGATCCGGTGATCTTTTTCGAACATCGCGCCATGCTTGATCACGCATGGGCACGTCGGCCCTATCCGGGCGATCATTTCGCCCTTCCATTCGGCAAGGCAAAATTCACCCGCACAGGCACCGATATTACCATCGTAACCTGGGGTGCCATGGTGCACAGATGCGAAGAAGCCGCCGAAGGCGTCTCCGCCGACGTCATTGACCTGCGTACCCTCATGCCATGGGATCAGGATGCGGTACTGACATCGGTCAGGAAAACCCGCCGCTGCCTCATCGTCCATGAAGATCTGGGCACGGCTGGCTTTGGTGCAGAAATTGCAGCCGTCGTGGCCGACAAGGCTTTCATGGATCTCGATGCCCCGGTTTCCCGCCTGACAATGCCGGATATTCCAAGCCCGCATAATCCGGTCTTGCTGGATTGGGCGGTTCCTTCGGTTGAGCGCATCGCAAACCGCATCGCCGAACTTCTGGAGTTCTGAACATGGCCACGTTGATTGATATAGTTGCACCTGTTGAGCAGGAAGGCACCAAAGCCGTCGTGCGGAACTGGTTGAAACAGATCGGCGACACGGTTGCGGAAGGTGATGCTTTGGTGGAACTGGAAACCGACAAGGTAACCCAGGAGGTGCCAGCGCCCTGCAGCGGCATTCTCACCGAAACGCTCATGACCAATGGCGACGCCACAGCGCCCGGTGCAATCCTTGGCCGCATAGCATTGGCAAGTGTCGCTGATACGCCAGTCCCGGAAGCCTCCGCCGTAAAACAGGAGGAGCCGCTTGATGCAGCAAGCCCCCCAAAACAGTATTCGCCAGCAGTACGCCGCGCTGCTGCAGAATATGGCATTGATCCATCAACCGTCACCGGCACGGGAAAAGGCGGACGTGTGACCCGCCTTGATATGGATCTGGCCTATCAGCAGAAAATCAGGCAGGCCACGACTGCAACGGCTGCGTCAGTACAGCCTGCCTCTGCGACCATAACCGCCATTGCCCAGCCAGCGACAACCAGTACTGACGACAATGTCCTGTCGCGGAAAATTCCGCATTCCCCCATGCGCATGGCCATTGCCAAACATATGGCGCATTCGCTGTCGACAGCACCGCAGGTTACGGCTGTCTTCGAGGCCGACTTCACCGCCATCATGCGCCACCGAGATGCACACAAGGGGCACATGAAGGCCGAAGGCATCAATCTCTCCTATACGGCCTATATTGTTGCAGCCTGTGTCGAGGCCATGAAGCAAGTCCCGGAAGTCAACAGCCAGTGGCATGATGACTGCCTTGAAGTGTTCAGCGACATCAATATTGGCGTTGGCATCGCTCTGGGCGATCAGGGGCTTGTTGTTCCGGTCATTCGCCGGGCCCAGCATCTGTCCCTGCAAGGCATTGCGTCGCAATTGCAGGATCTGACCAACAGGGCACGCTCCAGATCACTCAAAAGCGAGGAGCTGCAAGGCGGCACTTTCACAATTTCGAACCATGGTGTGTCCGGCTCACTTCTGGCAGCACCCATCATCATCAACCAGCCGCAATCGGCCATTCTCGGCATTGGCAAGGTGGAGAAACGTGTTGTCGTGCGTGAAATGGATGGAGTTGATACCATCCAGATCCGTCCGATGGCCTATGTGTCGCTGACGATCGATCACCGCGCGCTTGATGGTCACCAGACAAACAGCTGGCTGAAAGCATTCGTGAACACGCTGGAGAACTGGCCCAGTGAATAGAAAACATGACTTTGACGTGATCGTCATTGGTGCGGGTCCGGGTGGCTATGCCTGCGCAATTCGTGCCGCACAGCTTGGGCTTCGAACAGCCTGTATTGATGAGCGGGAGACCTTGGGCGGCACCTGCCTCAATGTGGGCTGCATACCCTCCAAAGCATTGCTGCATGCCACATACATCTATGACGCGGCAGCAAATGGCACATGGTCGCGTTTTGGCATAAGGGCAGAAAGCCTCTCTTTTGATCTTGCAGCCATGATGGCGCAAAAGGATGAGATCGTTCGGGGCCTTACGCGGGGCATCGAATTTCTGTTCAGGAAGAACAAGGTTGAACGCATTCAGGGATCGGCTGCGTTTGAAGACGCACACACGATCATGGTTGCGGACAAACGCCTGACTGCCAGACATGTCATCATCGCGACCGGCTCTGTGCCCGCCCCGTTTCGATCGGCCAGAATTGACAACGACGCCGGCATCATCGTGGATTCAACGGGCGCGCTTGCGCTCAAATCTGTTCCTGAACGGCTGATCGTCATCGGTGGTGGGGTGATTGGCCTTGAACTTGGTTCTGTCTGGGCGCGGCTTGGTTCCAACGTGACCATACTGGAATATCAGGACGCAATCCTGCCGGGTATGGATGGTGATATTCGCAAAACCATGCAGCAATTGCTGCAAGCCCAGGGGATGCAGATCAAAACCGCGGTCGAGGTTCAAACCATTGAACAGGCTGGTCGTACAGCCATTGTCACCTGCCGGCAGAATGGCGAGAGCAAAAGCATGGAAGCAGATACCGTTCTGGTTGCGACCGGCAGGCGTCCCAATACGGCAGGACTCCATCTGAAAAAGATCGGTCTGGTTCCAGATGAACGCGGTTTCATTCCGGTTGATCACACATGGAAAACGCAGATTGATGGTGTCTATGCCATCGGCGACGTAACCAATGGCCCGATGCTGGCGCATCGCGCCGAGGATGAGGGCATAGCCCTTGCCGAGCGTCTTGCTGGCATCGTGCGTGACGTCAATCACGCTGTCATTCCGGCCGTAGTTTATACGCATCCGGAAGTCGCAACTGTTGGCGAAACGGAAGAGACTGTCAGACAGTCTGGGCGCCCTTACAAGGTGTCAAAATTCCCGATGCTGGCCAATAGTCGAGCCAAAGCAAACGGCGAAAGCGAAGGCTTCGTCAAATTGATCGCGCATGAAAAGACCGACATTGTCCTGGGTGCGCATGTCATTGCCTCCGTTGCCGGAACGATGATCGCACAGATCGCACAAGCCATGGAATTTGGCGCAACCGCAGAGGACATCGCCTATACCTGCCATGCCCATCCGACACATGGTGAAGCAATCAAGGAAGCTGCACTCGGCCTGGATGGCAGTCCAATCCATATCTAGTGTCAGGGCTCATTGATGAGAGCCAGAAGATGACGGCTGCTGCGATACAGATTGCAAGAAGAAGGTATGAGCGCATCGGTCTTAGCGGGTTGCAATGCGTCTCCAATCCCTGAGTCTGGCGAACAGGTTCTCGACCTTGTGCCGCTGGCGGTAGAGGGTCGTGTCATAGTCATACGGGACTTTGCGGCTTCGGCTGGATGGGATACACGGCTCGATGCTCCTGGCTTCCCAGCCCCTCGCTGAACCCACGCTGTCCTATCCACGATCGGCGATCAGGTGAGAGGCCGGCGGCAGCGCATCAAGCACGAGACGAGCGCCTTTGGGTCGCTCATCTGGCCTTCCGACAACAGCAGGATGATCGGCCGTCCATCCTGGTCACAGACGGCATGGAGCCTGGAGTGCAGGCCACCCCTGGCGCGCCCAATACGACGGGGAGCATCCCCTTTTTAGGCAGGTTCGCCGCGGTCCGTGAGCTTTCAGGTGCCTGGCGGCGATCATGATGCGCTCCACTTTCGGCCCTTCTCCGGCGAGCGCGGCGAAGATGCGGTTGAACACACCCATCCTGTTCCAGCGGATGAAGCGGTTGTAGAGCGTTTTGTGCGGGCCGTAGCCAGCCCGGCGCGTCCTTCCACTGGAGACCGTTGCGGATCACGTAGACAATCCCGCTGACCATCCGCCGGTCATCGCCCCGGGGAACACCATACGACAGCGGAAAATGCGGCGATATTCGAGCCATCCATCTGGCGCTCGCCAGCAGATCAAATCACTCATGGCAGCACATTCTTGCGCCACCAGTGAAGCAATAGATTAGACACTACACAACCAATTAACAGGTCATGAGCCTAGGTATGTCATGGGAGCGCGTCTTTGCAGCCCTCATGCGTTATATGTGGGCGTGGTGGCGTGGCGATTCTTACGATCTGGAAACAGGCCAATCTCACCTGTGGCACGCTGCGTGCTGCATCGCATCTCTGATCGCGTATGAGGTGGGGATGATCGGGCTGCCGCAAATAGGGAATCAAAATTCGAACAAACCGCCGTCAAACAATATGAAAAGATATGGAAAGGCGTAGGGCCGGTTCAGGTTTTACAATAAATCAATGGGAGGTCGGACAGTCAGGTCTGGGTATTCTGCGCCTATATCGCCGGCATAACCATTTGATATTAAAATGTAAAACGTCAATCTCTATTAATCAAATGGTGGGCGTGACAGGGATTGAACCTGTGACCCCTACGATGTCAACGTAGTGCTCTCCCGCTGAGCTACACGCCCATTCGATGGGGCGCATACACCACATCACGCTGCGCCCGTCAATGGCCCTTGTGAAATTTTTCTGACTTTTATTACAGAAATTCACAAATGCCCGTTTTGATTGCCGAAATCAGGCGGCAACCAGCATCTTCTCGATCTCGTTCACCAGCTCACGCAGGTGGAATGGCTTGGAAAGAACCTTGGCATCGCGCGGCGCATCCGAATCAGGATTAAGCGCAACAGCAGCAAATCCCGTGATGAACATGATCTTCAGATCAGGATCAATTTCGGTGGCGCGGCGCGCCAGTTCAATGCCATCCATTTCTGGCATCACAATATCTGTCAGAAGCAGCGAAAACGGCTCTTCCTGCAGCCGTTCATAGGCGCTCGCGCCATTGTCAAAATGCGTGACACTATAGCCGGCCTTTTCAAGCGCCTTCACCAGAAAGCGGCGCATGTCATTATCGTCTTCAGCGAGAAGGATTCTCTTCATAGCTCCGTCCGAACATTTGCTCATTGCCTGCACCATGGCACGGCGACATCGAATCAATATTGCATTCAGAAAACCCTTTTTTGGTAAATATGAGGTGAATGCAGTCCCCGATCCTGCCAGCTGAATGCCAAAAAATCGTAAAGCTGATGCCGTTTTGTCACCGGCCCCAAGCTATCGCCTCACATGATAAAGACAGCCTGAAACAACGCATGATCAGTTATGGCCAGTTTTGCAACTTGCTGCCCGCGTCAACCGCAAAATGACTGTGATCCTCATCGCGCTTCCGAGGATGACCACGTGATCGGCAATTCCGGTCATTGCGGCCAACCAAGGAACACAGTCATGAAGAAAGCTGTTTGCCATCACCACACACTTGCAGCCACGGTGACAGTGAGTGTCCCGTCGATTGCAGTGGAAAAGACAATGCTGGTTCAGGTTCAGTGGAATGATGAAGACAACCGCCCACCGCTTATCCGCGTCCGGGAGGCGAATCGCGCAATCTTGGCCCGTGCTGCCATGACAAGCCTGTCCACCACCCAGACTGGGGTGAGCACCGTCCAGACATCCTGGGCCCACGGCAGATCAGACGCACATTGGAACGCCGCAACCTTGTTGCTGATGACATTCTTCCTGACCGCGGCCGCCATTTGTGCGCGCAACCAAACCCCATGGCCGCCGTGTCATCGTTACCGTCGATGCATTCAATGGCCATATCCTGGATATCCGACCGGCGCATCCACGGGCCTATTGATTTCCGGCCAAGGAAACACGGCATTTCTGACAGTTTCAGGCCAGACACCCTGCAGGATGTCTGGCCTGATCTTATGACCTTTTGCTAGAATGAAGCCCATGTTAGCGTTCTGAACCTGCAGGTTCCTGTCAGGCAAGCACAAACGGACACAAGGCTTCATGTCAGAGCTCCTTTTTGGAACAGCCGCAAATCCTGTTCCACACGGCATCACTGCGGGCACGTTTGAAACGCGTGACCATATCCGCCTGCGTTATGCCTGCCTTCCGGCCAGAACGCAGGCTAAGCATGGCACCGTCATCATCCTGCAGGGCCGCAATGAATCCATCGAAAAGTATTTTGAAACGATGGAAGATCTCGCCGCGCGCGGATTGACTGTCTTCACATTTGACTGGCGTGGACAGGGCGGGTCGCAGCGTCTGCTGGACGATCGGCTGCGCGGCTATGTGCGTCATTTTGATGATTATGGTGCCGATCTCGATCAGATACTCACCCAGATCATCCTGCCCGATTGCCCGGCGCCCTTTTACGTGCTGGCGCATTCGGCTGGCGGACTGATTGCGCTCAATTCCATCTCCGTGCTGGCCGCGCACATTACGCGCATGGTGCTTTGCGCGCCGCTCATGGGGCTTGCACAACAGAAGATCAGCGACAGCACGATGCGTCGGCTGACAACCTTTCTGTGCTGGATCGGCCTTGGCAGAGCCTATGTTGCAGGCGGCCCCAAACTGATGGAACGCCCTTTTGCCGATAATCCGCTTTCCAGCGACGAGAAACGTTTCACCCGCAATGCTGAACTGCAGCGTAACAATCCGACGCTTGCCCTGGGCGGACCGACCGTGCGCTGGACAAAAAGTGCGCTGCAGGCCGCACGCCGCCTGAACCAGCCTGACCAGTTTTCCGAAACCCCGATTCCAACCCTGATCATCGCCGCAGGCGCAGACAAGGTCGTCTCCACCGCGGCAATCGAGCGTTTTGTTGCACGCACCCGCAATGTCTCGCTTGTCGTGATTGATGGCGCCCGGCATGAATTGTTGCAGGAAGCCGATTTCTACCGCGCACAGGCACTTGCGGCATTCGACGCCTTCATTCCGGGCACGGCCGCGCCAAAAGGCACGGAAAGCACCAAAGCCGATAGCGTCTGACCAGCGCCTAAAAATTACAGGCGCTGGCAGAACAGTCTAGCTGTTCAGCACGGCCAGCGCCGCCTTGTGCAGTTCTGGCGTTGCGGCCGCCACAATATCCCCGCCCTGTTCGGCCGGACCGCCATCGCGCCGGGTAATGACGCCGCCCGCCTTTTCGATGATCGGGATCAGCGCCGCAATATCATAGACCTTGAGATCGGCTTCCACGACCAGATCAACATGCCCGGCCGCCAGCATGGCGAAAGCATAGCAATCGACACCATAACGCGACAGGCGAACCGATTGTTCCAGGCGAGCAAAGGCTTCTCCCAGCGTGCCCTTGAAATAGGCTGGCGTGGTTGTGAACAATGTTGCATCGGCAAGCCTTGTGGTCCGGCTGACCGCAAGGCGCTCTACGCCATCCACGCCCTTGCGCTGCAGGAATGCACCTTCGCCATCGCTGTAGAACAATTCGCCGGTAAATGGCTGCGCCATCATGCCAGCCGTGGCATCGCCATCGACCAGAAGACCAAGCAGCGTGCCCCAGACAGGCAGACCGGAAATGAAGGCGCGCGTGCCATCAATCGGATCAATCACCCAGACATGGCTGCGCTCGACATGCTCGGCGCCATATTCCTCGCCCAGAATGCCATGATCGGGAAAATGCTTGCCGATCAGCGTGCGTATGGCACGTTCTGCCGCCCGGTCGGCTTCCGTGACCGGGTCAAAACCCACCGTATATTTGTTGTCGACTTCCACAGTCTTGCGAAAACGCGGCAGGGTTTCCTGTGCTGCAGCATCAGCCACTGCGGAAAAAAATGCCTTATCGATCAACAAAATGATTCTCCTGTTTCGTTATTAGCTGTCTATTTATGCAATCCGCACTACGAATGATCAATTATTGAGCATCAAAGAATTTCGCGTAAAAAATGTGCGAAATCTGTTGACGTCAACCATATTTCGGCGTAGCTTAACCATCAGACAGGTCGTCCTGTCGATGCCTTTCGAGGCATTTCCTCCCTAGTCTTTGGCCGCGCTGAAACAGCGCGGTTTTTTTTATCTTCATGTCCGGAATTATTCTGCGGCCATTGCGGTTGAGACGAAGATATCGTCCGGTAGCGCGGTGACATCGCTCAGGAACTGATAGAGATCGTTGCACAGCGCGTCGAATCCGGGCAGCTTGAACAATGTCTGCTCGTTCATGTAAAGACTGCGGTTGATCTCGATCTGCAGGGCATGGATGGCATTCAGCGGCCGACCATAATGTTCGGTAATGAACCCGCCGGCATAGGGCCTGTTATGCGCCACCACATAGCCCTGATCGGCAAGCAGCTGGATGACAGCTCTGGTCAGGCCGGAACTGCATGACTGGCCGAAACGGTCACCGATGATGAAGTCCGGCCTGTCACTCACCTCGCCCGGACGAACATGCCCGGGCATGGAATGGCAATCGATCATGACGGCATAGCCAAATTTGTCACGTGTGGCACGCAACAGATCACTCAGCGCCTGATGATAGGGCTTGTAGAGCGATTCAATCCGATACATTGCCTCGGCAAGCGGAATGCGGCCGGGATAGATGAGCTGCCCCTCTCCCACCAGACGCGGAATCGTGCCAAGCCCGCCGGCCACCCGCACGGAATGGCTGTTGGCATAGGGCGGCAAGGTCTCCTCGAACATGCAGGGGTCGAGTTCATAGGGCTCACGGTTGACGTCAATGAAGGCGCGTGGAAAATTTGCCTTGAGCAGCGGTGCACCCAGCCGGACAACGCTGGCAAACAGCTCATCGACATAGCAATCTTCCGAAAAGCGGATGCTCAGCCCATTGAGCCGGGACGATTCCAGAAAGGATTGCGGATAATAGCGCCCGCTATGCGGGGAACTGAACACAAAGGGGATCCGCTGCTCTGAAGGAGCGATTATTTCGAACGGTGGAACCTGACAAAAATCCCGCTCCAGACTCATTCCTGTTCCTGTTCACACACGTCCCATGACTTGCCGCGGATCGGCAAGGTGAAGCTATACATTCAAAGCCGCAGCATCGCCTGTAAACGGCGCAGAAGACGCACATCCAAGCCGATGGGCAGACGCAGAATCCTGCATTCGACCGTCGACAGGTTACTTCAGCTTGCCACCATGTGCAAATGAACTGAAAACCGAAATGAAGTGAATGCGCGTCAAATGCCTGTGACATGCCAACGAGACTTTTCGTCCGTCATACATGACGCGAAAACAGACGGAACTGTCAGATCTGCCAAGCCACATGCCTGTCTCCAGCACAACAGGCAAAAAATAAAGCGCCAGCAAATGACTGGCGCTTACCACATTGAGATTCTGTCACCCGGCAGTCAATCTGCCGAAGACGATATTAACGGCCGTAGACGGCGGAAACGATTTCTGCGCGGGTCAGGCCGATATCGGCAAGACGGCGATCGTCCATGGCGTCGAGTTCACGGATTGCACGGCGGCGTGCTACATACTGCTGCATTTTCTGGCGAATGTTCATGACTTCAATTCCTTCTTTGATGCTCATTATTTAAGCTTTTGCCTCAGATATAACCAGTGCCATGATTGCAAATGAGGCATGCGAATTTCAGGGGTCTCGTTCTTTGGAAGCTGCAATGTGGGTTCATGGAAATGTCTTTTGCCCTGCACGCATTAATCGATTAAGTCAGCATTCATGATGTCACGCCAGCCATTTGGATACATGCATGCTTTACGGAATCATCATAGCCTTCACCTCTTTTGCGGCCTATGCCGTCAGCGATGCATGCATCAAGTTTCTTGATGGCACGTTGCCAGCCTATGAAGTTGCCTGCATTGGCGCGTTCTTTGGTCTGTTTGCCATTCCATTCATCAAGACCAGCAATGATGACTGGATGGACATGTTCCGCACCACCAATCGCAAGCTCTGGCTGCTGCGCGCCGTCAGCGCCACGGTCGGCGTGGTGGGCAGCGTCACGGCCTTCACCTTTCTTTCCATGGCCGAGGCCTTTGCGCTGATCTTCCTGATGCCTGCCTTCGTCACCATCCTGTCAGCCGTTTTCCTCAAGGAAAAAAGCGGCTGGAAGCGCTGGACAGCGGTTCTGATCGGCTTTGTCGGCGTTCTTGTCGTGCTGCGTCCCGGTTTCCGTGAACTGTCGATCGGCCATTTTGGCGCCCTGTTTGCAGGCCTTGGCGGGGCAATCGGTATTGTCATCATGCGCCGGATGGGATCGAACGAAAAACGTGTTTCCCTTTACAATGCCAGCATGATCGGCCCTATCCTGATCTGCGGCCTGCTGATGATTCCAGGTTTTCAGGCTCCCACAGCCCTGCAATGGCTTTATCTCGCAGGCTATGGCCTGCTGGCTGCGCTCGGTGGCGTGCTTTTGATCATCGCCGCGCAGCATGCCCCTGCAAGCGTTGTCGCCCTGCCGCAATACAGCCAGATGATCTGGGCAATCCTGTTTGGCTATTTCATATTCAATGACCATGTCGACACGCCGATGCTGATCGGTATCGTGCTTATTGTTATCTCCGGCCTTTTCACTTTTCTGCGAGAACAACAGCGCGGCATCGACAAACCGCCAACAATGGTGACAACCATGGCCGAGCCTTCAATCATGGACGACACACAAGAAAACCACATATCCTGACCAGAGTTCATGGCTAGGTTTTCAAAACGAGTAGGAGAGGACGCAATATGAGCGAGAACAGCACGATGTGGACCTATTACAAGGGCGAATGGCGTGAAGGCGATGTACGCATTCTGGGAGCCGCCTCTCATGCAACCTGGCTTGGCTCGCTGGTTTTCGACGGCGCGCGTCTCTTCGAAGGCGTAACACCCGATCTTGATCTGCATTCAGCCCGCGTCAATGATTCCGCACGCGCCTTGGGATTGCAGCCGACGCTGACAGCAAATGACATCGAGTCGCTGGCGCGCGAAGGCCTCAAGAAATTCGCCCCCGGCACGGATGTTTATATCCGCCCGATGTACTGGGCGGAAGAAGGTGACGCCTCCACGGTTGCCCCCGTAGCGGAATCGACCGATTTCGCACTTTGCCTTGAAGCCATCCCGATGGTCGAGCCAAAGGGTTTCACCATCACCACGACCAGCTTCCGCAGGCCCTATCTTGAAGTCATGCCGGTCAATGCCAAGGCCGCATGCCTTTATCCGAACAATGCGCGCATGCTGCATGAAGCAAGAGCCAAGGGCTTCCACAATGCACTGGTGACGGATGTGCTCGGCAATGTTGCCGAAACGGCCACCTCAAACGTCTTCATGGTACGCGGCGGCGAAGTCTTCACGCCGGTCGCAAACGGCACCTTTCTCAACGGCATCACCCGTCAGCGCGTCATCAAGCTTCTGCGTGCTGCCGGCGTGACCGTGCATGAAACCACGCTTAAAGTGCAGGACTTCCGCGAAGCCGACGAAATCTTTTCGACTGGCAATATGAGCAAGGTTGTACCGATCATCGGCTTTGACGATCGCAAGCTCGACTTTGGTCCCATCACACGCCGCGCGCGTCAGCTCTATTGGGAATGGGCGCACAGCTAATGGCAGTTTCAAGATAAGTGGGAACCGGTTTTCGTCCGGAGCTGCGAAAAACAGTAGATTGGAGCAGTTCAGAACCTCCGTGAAAATCTGAATTGCTCCAGCCTCAAAAATATTCCCGTTCCGCTTTTATTGCCAATCCATTAGATTGGAGAAAACGGAGCGGGAGACGATCATGGTTGAGCTCGTCAATAATCTTGAAAATCTTGAATTCATCATCGCCAAGGCACGGGAATATGATGTGCAGGTGCCAACGACTGATGAAGATCCCGATTCCGGCAGCAACAATGATGATGAGCTCGATATTCTCGACGCCAAACGGGATAATCCGACACGCAAGGAACTGGTCGCCGCCATCCACTCCCTCAATGAAGATGAGCGGATGGAGCTGCTCGCATTGATGTGGCTTGGACGCGGGGATTTCAGCACAAGCGAATGGGAAGATGCGCTTGCAACCGCAGCCGACCGCCATAATGGCGCGGAAGCCGACTATCTGTTGGGCACGCCCCTTCTCGGCGATTACCTTGAAGAAGGTCTGGCCCAGCTCGGCATTACGCTGGATGCCTATGACAATTGATCAGGGAAATTGATCGATTAACGACGTATTCTGTTTTGACCTGATGACTGCGCACCGCTACTCTGTGCCCACATCATGACTTCATCGGCATTGTCGATATATCCTGCGGAGGCCATCATGCTTCAGAAAAATCTGGTTCAGAAAACTGAATTCTATATCGATGGTGCCTGGCGCGCGCCACTTCAGCCCAAAACCATTGAAGTGATCAATCCGGCAACGGAAAGGCCCTATGCCGTCATTTCTGCCGGTTCGGCTGAGGATATTGATCTTGCCGTTGCCGCCGCACGCAAGGCTTTCCCTTCCTGGAGCGAGACCCCGGCCGAAGAGCGCATGGGCTATATCCGCCGCATTGCCGAGATTTACAAGGAACGCATGGAAGAAATGGCCAAGACCATTTCGCTGGAAATGGGCGCGCCCATCACCCTTGCACGCGAGGCACAGGCTGCGGCAGGTCTGTCGCATACGAAGGCCTTCATCCGCGCCTTTGAAAATTACGAATTTGAGGCGATCTACGCGCCAAAATTCCCGAACCAGCTGATCCGGCATGAACCGATCGGCGTTTGCGGCCTGATTACGCCCTGGAACTGGCCAATGAACCAGATTGCGCTCAAGGTCATCCCGGCCATTGCCGTTGGCTGCACGGTGGTGCTGAAGCCATCCGAAATTGCGCCCATGTCGGCGCTGCTGTTTGCCGAATTCCTGCATGAGGCCGGCCTGCCAAAGGGCGTGTTCAATCTCGTCAATGGCGAGGGTGCAGTAGTTGGCGAGGCGCTCTCGCATCATCCTGACGTTGACATGATGTCCTTTACCGGCTCGACACGTGCAGGCACCGCTGTCTCCCGCGCAGCCTCTGCCACCGTCAAGCGCGTTTCGCTGGAGCTTGGCGGCAAGTCGCCCAATATCGTCTTTGCCGACAGCGATCTGGAAGCTGCCATTGCGCGTGGTGTTGCGCACTGTTTTGAAAATACCGGCCAATCCTGCAATGCCCCGACGCGCATGCTGGTGGAACGCTCGGTCTATGCGCGCGCAGTCGAACTGGCAAGACAGGCCGCAGAGGCAACTGTCGTTGACGATCCGGCCAAGGAGGGCAGCCATATTGGCCCACTTTCCTCCGCGGTGCAGTTTGAGAAGGTGCAACGCCTGATCCAGACCGGCATTGATGAAGGCGCGCGTCTGATTGCCGGCGGCACCGGTCGCCCCGAAGGCCTGACGGAAGGCTATTTCGTCAAACCGACCATTTTCGCCGATGTGAACAATACGATGACCATTGCGCGCGAGGAAATCTTTGGCCCGGTTCTGGCCATGATTCCGTTCGACACGGAAGAAGAAGCCATCGCCATTGCCAATGACACGCCCTATGGTCTGGCGGCCTATATCCAGACCCAGAACCCGGAACGGGCACAGCGCGTTGCCCGCAAGCTGCGCGCCGGCATGATCCAGATCAATGGCACGTCCCGCGCACCGGGTACCCCGTTTGGCGGCTACAAACAGTCCGGAAATGGCCGAGAAGGTGGCAAATGGGGTCTGGAAGACTTCCTCGAAGTCAAGCTGATCTGTGGCTGAAGCAGCCGAAACAAGCAGTTCCAGAAAAAACGGGAACCAGTTTTCCCGCTGGAACATAACGTCAATTTCAAAACAAGTCAGGGCTTTCGCAAGCATCTGGATGCCCTCATCACGCGCCGGCAGAGTCTGACGCCTGTACACATGCCAGGCTGGCCCTACTGGGGCAGATGCAGCATGAGAACCTGACTTGCCTCGCGAATGTCCTTTTCAACTGCAGCGGCAAGGGCCTCGACATCCTTGTTGCGCAGGGCTGCAATCATGACGTCATGCTCATCATTGGCAATGGCATGAAAGCGGCCTTCATGTGCCAGCATATTGAGCCACGGCCCGGTTTGCAGCCAGCACAATCCGATCAGCTGCAACAGATAAGGCATGCCGGCTGCCGCATAGATGGCGAAATGGAAACTCTGATTATCCGCGAGATAATCAGAAAAGCGCCCTTCCGTGATGGCGACATGCATCGATACCCGTAAATTGACAAGCTGCTGCAACAGCGATTCCGAGACGGCATTGACAGCACTGCTTGCCGCCAGTGGCTCAAGCCGACAGCGTATCTCGGTGATTTCGCTGAACCGCGCCCGGGTCATTTCCGGCACACGTATCGAGCGGTTGGGCAACAGTTCCAGTGCACCTTCTGCAATCAATCGCTGCAAGGCTTCGCGCACTGGTGTTGCCGAAATGCCCAGACTGGCGCCCAGACCGCGCGTGGTCATTGTCTGTCCGGGCATGAACCGTCCCATACGCAAGGCATTGCGCAAGGCATTATAGGCCTGTTCATGTAACGGTTCGGAAGTGAGCTGAACAAAATCCATCACGTCTCTTTTGCCCCTGATACATCTGACAGATCAGACGTTATTCATTTTACCGCCACCTCAAAACACTGCTATTTCGGGCAGTCTTGCTGATTTCACTCATGATAGATGCGCTGTCGCCAATGCTTTTTCCATGGCCTCAAGGAAACGTTCAGCTTCAGCCTGCCGCATGATCAACTGCGGACGGATTTTCAGGATATTTGCCCCCGGCCCGGTTGCACTTATCAGAACGCCGTTGCGGCGAAGATTGTTCACCAGCGATGTCGCCAGAGCCGCGTTCGGCGCATTGGTCTGCCGATCCACGACACATTCCACGGCCAAGAATAAACCACTGCCGCGCACATCTGCAATGTCCTGCCTGCCGGCCGTGAGTGCTTTCAGACCCTCTTTCAGGAAATTTCCGGTTTTTTCTGCATTTTCCTGCAGTCCTTCCTCCTGAATGACATCCAGAACCGCCGTTGCAGCCGCAATGGCCACCGGATTGCCGCCAAATGTGTTGAAATAACGCGCCCTGACACCAAATTCGGCCACCAGATCCGGGCGAATCGCCACACCGGAAATTGGAAAACCATTGCCCATCGGCTTGCCCATCGTCACCATGTCGGGAATGACATCGTGGCGCTGGAACCCCCAGAATTTCTCACCCGTGCGGGCAAAGCCTGCCTGTACTTCATCGGCGATGAACAGGCCGCCTTCGGCATGGATCAGGTCAACGGCCGGTTTCAGAAAGCCGGCAGGATCGGGATAAAGCCCGTCGCTGGAAAAGATCGTGTCAACGATCAATGCCGCCGGTTCGATCCCGTCCTTGCGCATATCCTCAATGGCGGTTTTCAGATCCGCCGCCAGTTTCGCGCCCTGCTCTTCCATCGGCACGAACAATGCATTGGGCGCCGGAATGGTGCGCACGCGCTTGCCACGCTGGACATAATCGCCAAGCGAAGGCGAAATCTCCGCCACGGCCTCGGTCAGACCATGATAGGCAAGACTGGTTATGATGACGCCCTGGCGCCGGGTGAAAGAACGGGCAATGCGCAAGGCAAGATCATTGGCCTCAGAGCCGGTACAGGCAAACATCATGTGCCCAAGCTGCGGGGGCATGGTGGCCAGCAGCCGTTCGGCATAGTTCACAATGTCTTCATGCAGATAGCGCGTATGCGTATTCAGAATACCAAGCTGGCGGGTGATGGCGGCAACCACTTTCGGGTTGCAGTGCCCGACCGAGGCGACATTGTTATAAGCGTCGAGATATTTCCGCCCCTTGTTGTCATAGAGCCAGCAGCCCTCGCCCCGCACGACATGGATCGGCTCTTCATAAAACAGCCGGTAGGCCGGTCCAAGCGCCCTGAGGCGACGCTCAATCAGCGCACGATCCTCGGCATCGAGCTGTGCCGCCCTTGCCTGATCGAATGCATTTACCATAGTCATGGCATTCAATTCCTTTTCGAGCTGTTTGCCGCAGCGCGCAGCGCATCTACCGCCGCATCCATTCCAATATTCTCCAGCGTATCGATACCACGTAAGGAAGCCGCCTTGTTGCGCAGGATATAGGCCGCATTTTCCGGATAAAGCTGCGCACGCCATGCAGTGATGGCAAGCGTCGTGATGTGACGCAGCCTGATCAGATCAGGCAGCAGTTCCAGCTCCTCCTCCTCCAGTGGCAGCGCCTTCGTATAGCCGGCAATGATTTCCCTGACCAGATCAAGCCCATCCCCGCCATTTTCCCGGGCCTGGACATGATAGGAGCAGGCGATGGCCAGATCGCAGATGATCGGGGTAAACAGCATGTCGCCAAAATCGATGATGCCGGTTGGCCGGTTCGCCGCAACTGCATCGACCACAATATTGTGCGGGTTGAAATCATTATGCACCATCTGCGCGCGCAGGCGCGGAATACGTGGCGCGATTTCCGCTTTGAAATGGTCAAGTACATAGGTCAGGCGACGGCGCAGATCCTGATCTGCAACAGATTCGATCATCGGGCGCAGATGGTGCGCCTGTTTGATGTCCCATTGCAGGAAATGCCCGCCAGCCGGGTGGAAAAAGCCGCGCAGGCCAAGCGTCAGCCGCGCCAGCAGATTACCGAGCGCATGATGCAGACCCGGTGCCGGGGTCACTGCATGAAGCATCTTGCCTTCAAGATAGGACATCAGCCGCACAATATGCTGTCTGCCTGTCGCGCTGGTCACACTTGTCCATGCCTTTCCCTCCAGCGTGGCGTGGATACGCTGGACTGGCAGGGATGGATCGATCTTTGCCAGATGCATCAGTGCTGCCGTCTGCATGGCCGTGACGCCTTGCGGCTCTGCGTCATTGGTGATCTTCAGCAGCGCCTGTTCGCCAGTGGCAAGACGGATGCGGAAATTGGCGTCACGTTCGGACGATAACAGTTCCAGCTCACCCGTAATGCCATAAATGTCCCACGCGAGCCTTGCTGCAGCATCCGGATCAATGGCCGGCGGGGACTGGTTCAGCAGCGATGAGCCCGTTTCATTGGTGGCGCCCGGCGCCAGATTTGCATCGGTCGTGGCCAGAACAGGCGGCAGAGCGCTCTTCGAGCCAGTTTCCTTGAGAATAGACCGGGTTTTCAACACAAATATCCTTGCTCTACCGCTTATTTTAAAATGTCGAATTGCTGCCGCCAGCCAGGCATTCACCGCCATCCACGACCAGCGCATGGCCGGTTATAAAGGAAGAACGATCCGAGCAGAGGAACAGAACAGCTTCTGCTATTTCTTCCGGGCGTCCGAAACGTCCCATCGGCACCAGATTGCGCACCACATTTTCAAGCGCCGCACGACCACCCAGCTGTGTTTCGTAAGGCACATTGAATGGCGTATCAACCCAGCCCGGACACAACGCATTCACGCGAATGCCATCGCGCGCATATTCCAACGCAATCTGCTTGGTCATGGTGATGACGGCAGATTTGGTGGTGATATAGGCAAGCATGCCCTTGTCAAGAAAGACGCCAGCATTCGAGGCCGTGTTGAGGATCACTCCGCCGCCCTGTTTGCGCATGATCGGCAGGACGGCCCGGCAGGCGGCAAAATGCGCAACCACATTGATCTCATAGGATTTACGCATGTCGGTCGCATCGATTTCCTCCAGCGCGCCGGCAATCTGCACACCGGCGTGATTATGCAGAATGTTCAGTCCGCCATGTTTTGCCGCCACCGCTTCAAACAGTGCGCCAATGGCAGGTTCATCGGCAACATCAAGCTGTTGGGCTTCGGCGCGAAAACCCGATTGCAGGATAAGATCGACTGTTTCCCTCGCGCCTTCAAGATTGCGATCCGTTACAACGACATAGGCCCCATTGGCAGCAAGGATCTGTGCCGAGGCCCGGCCAATGCCGGAACCGGCTGCGGTGACGAGGGCAATTTTGCCTGAAAGAAGCGGTTGGGTCATGGCATCATTCCTTAAATGCGAAGTGACCGTTCGGTTTCAGCGTCGAACAGATGCAGCGCCTTGAGATCAGCATAGAATTGGGTGGTTTCGCCACGGCCTGGTTCCGTGCCCGGCTGCAGGCGGATGGTAACTTCGCGATCGCCAAGCTCACCAATGACATAGACTTCCGCGCCACATGGTTCGATCAGCGAGGCCGTGATTGCAAAGGCTGGCGCTTCCATACTGCGCGGGGCGACATGAAAAGCTTCCGGGCGGATACCCAGCAGAACGCGACGGCCATTTTCATCTTTCAGGTGAGCGAAAGCCGCTGGCAGGGCAAAGTTTGGACCCGATTCAACCATGATCTGGCCATCGCGCAGAACCGCTGGCAGCAGGTTCATTTCCGGCGAACCAATGAAGCTCGCAACAAAGGTCGAGACCGGGTAATTGTAGAGCTCATCCGGCGTGCCGATCTGCTCGATCCGGCCTGAACGCATAGCGACGATGCGGTCTGCCAGTGTCATGGCCTCGATCTGATCATGCGTCACATAAATGACCGTCTGCCTTTCTTCCAGATGCATGCGCTTGATCTCGGCGCGCATGGAGGTGCGCAATTGCGCATCAAGATTGGAAAGTGGTTCGTCAAAAAGATAGACTGCCGGATTGCGCACCATTGCCCGCCCCATGGCGACACGCTGGCGCTGGCCACCGGAAAGCTCACGCGGCTTGCGGTCCAACAGATGTTCGATACGCAGCATCTTCGCCGCGCGCTTCACCTGCTCGTCAATCTGGGCCTGCGGAACCTTCGCCAGCTTGAGGCTGAATCCCATGTTTTCTGACGCAGTCATGTGCGGATAGAGCGCGTATGACTGAAAAACCATGGCAATGTCTCGGTTTTTTGGTGACAATTTTGTGACATCGCGACCACCAATGCGGATCTCGCCGCCGCTGGTTGCCTCCAGTCCGGCAATCATGCGCAGCAATGTGGTCTTGCCACAACCCGATGGCCCCACCAGCACGACAAACTCGCCATCATTGACCGTCAGGTTGAGATCGCGAATGATGTCGATGGATCCAAAACTTTTGGACAGTTGAATGACTTCTACTTGTGCCAAAGGCGTATCTCCTAAAATCTCCTGGTAAACAGGCCACGCCGTTCATAAACCTCGGCGGCTTCGTGGATCAGCGCCGCAATACGCCTTGCGCCATAAGCGCTCAGCAACTCTTCCGCCCGATCGTGTAACTGTTGCGCATTGTGGGCGCGGCCCGGCCGCAGCAGCTCATAGGTGTCAAGCAGCAGGGGCTGCGGGACGACTGCCAGTTCTGCCGCGCGTTCCAGATTTTCCGCCAGCCGGTCATAGCCGCTTGCGCGCGCAATATCGGCCTGCATGCGCAATGTTTCCGGCGTAATGGCAAGGTCATCGGGTTTCACGCGGCCTGCGAGAACGGCTTCCAGCGTGAAATCGGACAGGCCCAGACCATTGGCAGTACGGATTTTTTCCGGTGCTTTTTCAGAAAGCGGGTAAAGGTCTCGTGGATCAGAAGTCATGCGTTGCGCTCCGCACAGGCAAAAAACATTTCTTCCGGTTCCGCACCGGGATCGGTCATTTCCGTCTCGATGGCATAGAGCAGCGCCACGCGCGGATGGTACCGTGCCCCCAGAGCCTGACCGTCATTGGCGACAATAATCGGCTCCGGCGTTTCACCCCATGTCATGCGCGCGGCATTGCGGCCCATGGCGCGATAGTGTTCAAGCGAAACCAATGGCGCATTGGAGAAAAGCTCAAGATTCATGTGCGGCAGGCGATCACGCTGATGGATGACAGCCGTACCTTTGGCCTGAATACCAATGCCATAACCCGAACCGGAAAGATGCGCGGCCGTAAGCCCAAGAAATGACGTATCCGCCGTATGCCTGATGCGCACCACGCGCGGCAAACCACCACCTTCAAGAATTCCTGCTGTCAGCGCTGCCAGCACGTCGGAAACCGAATGGCCTGCCGTGGTGCGTTGCAGCCGCTCGCCAAAGGCCGGGCTGATGCCGATCACCACTTCATGCGGATCGCGCCCCGTTTCAGCCTTGCCGATCGGATAGAATTGCGCGGCCCCTTCCGGCGGCTCATGACGACCTTCCGCATTCAGCACATGATCGCGGCCAATGACACCGCGAATATTCTTGATGCGGCTCCAGCGCGCATCATCCATGCGGTAGCCGGTGCCGGGCCCCTGATAATCATTGGGCTCATTGACGGCGCTCACCACCCTGCCATCACGGATGATCGCCGAGGTCTGAAGATAATCTCCACTGACGCGCTGTCGCAGCATGCCAAGCAGGTTTTCGGCCATGTCCTTATGACCACGCACGGCCAGTGCACGTACGACATCAAGAGCTGTCAGGCCGCGCCTTTCAATGGCCTGGCTGATTTCCAGCGTCTGTTTTGGCGTGAAAGTTGTCGTTTCATTCGATCCGGAAGCGACAATCACGCTCTGCTTCATCGCCTCATCGGCCTTGGCAAGACCAAGCTCCTCCAGCACATCGGCCAGCGCATCCACCGCTTCGCGTCGCAATTTCAGTGCCTCATCCTCCGACAGGGGCACCAGACCGCCATCGGCCTGGAAATCGCGCTGGAGCACCAGATACTCTTCCATCTCCTCGGCATTGATCAGCGATGGATTGAACGAATTGTCATAGGCCTTGACCGAACCAAAACCCGAGGTTAGCAGATCCGATCCGGCCAGAAGATAGGGGGTGATCTTGGCACCAACACGCACTTCCGATTCCGAAATGCGGGTGTCATTGCCAGATGCGCATTCAAGCCCAACCCAGACGGCCATCAGGTTTTCTGCCAGAAGCTCGCGAACACCACCCGGCATGGAGGCGGTCAGTGGCGCGCCATCAATACCGCCATTTTGCGTGCCCTGCACACCCATGGCGCGTTGCAGGCAGACACAGCGCGCTTCGAGATAAAGCACCGAACATTTCTCGTGAAACCCCATCAGCAGTTCGGACGAGGCGCCCGATGTACAGCGTGCCTTGATGCCACGTGAAGCATAGGCGGCAGTGAGAAAAGCCTTTGACCAGGGTGTATCATCGCCATCGATGAAGGACCGTTCCGTGCCGTAGACCGAGACGGTTTCGGCATAGGTGGCAAGACCGGCAAGGCCGATCTTCAGTTCCTCCGCCTCTTCGATCGAACACTGGAACAATGTATTGCCATCACCTGCCGCCGCTCCCACCGTACAGGCAAGCGCATTGGCCCAGGCATTACCGGCAACACGCATGGTGGTTTCGATCTCGTCAAAGCCGAAGCCGACAGCCACGGCGGCATCGGCTGCCAGTTGCAGCGGGTCATCCTTGGCATTGGTGACATGCGCCTGATTGCCAGGACTCAAGCGCTGACGCATTTTCGAATAGGCAAAGGTTGCTTCAAGCGCGGAAAGACAGCTGACCACCTGTGCCAGTTTCGCCGGTGTCATGCCGCGTGCAAGACGCATCAGTTCACTGCGCGGCACATGGATGTCCACCAGCATCCGCGCCACGACTTCATTGGGCAGCGCCATGGCCTCTTCTGCCACAGACGGATCAATGTGATAGGCGGCAATGAAACTATCAATAATATCGAAATCCTCGGCACGCTTACCGTCCATTTCGATGACTTTGCCATGCGCATCGATCTTCAGGCTGGGGTCTGGATCATAGGGGCTGCGGAAGACCGAAAAACCATGTTCCGGATTTTCTTCGGCAAAACTGTCAAGGCGCAGCGCACGCTGATCCCATTCCTTCATGCGGTTCCAGCGGATAGTCCTGTCTGAAGACGTCATGTTCAGCTCTCCTTCATGATGCGCAGCAGAACAAGTGTCAGCGCCACGACCGCGACAAGCAGGATGAACGAGACAGCCGCCGCCTGGCCGATATCGAGAAAGCGAAAACCAAGGCGATAGGCATAGAAGCTGATGGTTTCCGTGCTCTTGCCGGGCCCGCCCTGCGTCAGCATGTAGATCAGGTCATAGCTCTTCAGCGCACTGATCATGCGGATGAGCAGCGTGACAAGGATCACCGGACGCAGCATTGGCAACGTCACATGACGCAGGATCTGCAGCGCATTGGCGCCATCAATGCGCGCGGCTTCGATCGGATCAAGCGGGAGGGATTTCAAGCCTGCATAGAGCATCAACAGCATCAGCGATGTTTCGTGCCAGACATCGACAAAGATCACGGTTGCAAGCGCCAGATTGGGATCACCAAACCAGCCCTGTGCCGGAATGCCAACAAGGCCAAACAGCCAATTGATGATGCCCAGATTGGGATTGAACATCAGCCGGAACATCAAGGCGACGGCAACCGGCGTCATCAGCATGGGCAGCATCAGTACGACGAGGTAAAATTCACGAAAGCGCAGCCATGGCTGGTTGAGCAGCAGCGCCAGACCAAAGGCGATGAGGAATTCGATCACCACGACGAGAAAGGTGAGCTTCAGCGTCACCCATGAAACGCCGGCAAATTCCGCACTCATCATGACGGCATAATTCTGCAGGCCGATGAAATCACCCTGACCATAGGTCATGATATATTCATGCAGGCTCAGATAAAGCGAATAGAGCAGTGGGGCAGCCACAATCAGCGCCAGAACCAAGATGGTCGGCGTCATGAAGACGAATTTGTAAAAGCCGAGAGACAGGCCTTCACCCTTATTCAGCCGTGCGGATGATGCCATCATCGGGGTGGAAGTCGCATGTGACATGGCCGATTGATCCGTAATGGGTGGCAAAGAAGTGGCCGAAGTAAAATGGTGGCTTCGGCCCTAACCGAGACTAAGCGCTTATTTCAGCAGCGGATCACCACGGGTCAGCGCTGCCAGCTTGTCCTCGGCATTGGCTATTGCGGTTGCAGGATCAGTACCATTGGCCAGCACATCGCCCATGACTTCGGCAAAGACTTCAACAAGCTGGGTTGCACGCGACATGACCGGTAGGCCCTTTGCATGCGCCAGCGCATCGCCGACGCTCTGCATGGCCGGCCATTTATTGATGAAATCCTCGTTTTCATAGATCCAGGTCTGGGTTGGCTGACCACCCGCCATGGCGCGTTTCAGCGCAACATCCTTCGATTCAGCCCATTTGATGAATTCCCACGAGCAATCCGGGTTGGCGGCATTGGTCGGGATCGCCCAGCCCCATGCGCCAAGCAGGCTGTCCTTGCCCGGCATACGTGCAAAAGCCATCTTGTCGACGACCTGCGATTCCTTTGGATCCTGCAGGGTCGGCATCAGGAACAGATAGGAAATGGCGAATACCGCCTTGTCCTGCTTCAGCGCATTGGCAACATCATCGAAATTGGCACCAAGCGCGCCCGGCTGCGCGGCATTCTTCATCAGATCGGCATAGATGGTGATAGCCTTGATGCCTTCCGGAGAATCGAGCGTCGGCGTCCAGGTTTCGCGATTGTAGAAATCGGCCCCTTTCGAGAAGACATAATTGGTCGCTTCCATCACAACCGGATCAGCGCGCTGGCCAGCCATGGCCATGCCGGAACGGCCGGTCTGATCTTTGGTCCATTTGGCAACTTCGGCAAATTCTTCCAGCGTTTCCGGAATACGCCAGTCACGGCCAAATTTTTCCTTATAGGCTGCCTGGAATTCAGGACTTTCGACAATGTCCTTGCGGTAAAGCATACCCATCGCATAATGCCAGAATGGCAGCATATAGGTTGTGCCCTTGACCTGGCCGTTCACTTGCATCAGGGACGGAAAATAGACAGAGGTATCAATATTCTCGGCCTTGATGCGCTCATCCAGCGGCTGAATCCATTTGGCGGTAACGAATTCCCCCGCCCAATAGCTGTCCACGACGAGAACATCATAGGTTCCGGTATCAGCCGTGAGACTTGGCACCAGCTTTTCATGCATCAGCGAATAGTTGACTGCTTCCATATTCAGCTTGGCACCGGAAAGCTTTTCAAATTCGGGCGCAACCTCCATCAGGGCCGTGCTGTCCGGCACGGTTTCCAGCAAGAGGTTGAGTGTCACACCCTTGCAGACATCTTCTGGCGCGGCATAGGCGGCCGTCGCCAGAAACAGGGATGCTGCAGTAGCCAGAATTCCCATTTTTGAAGCATTCATCTTCTCGTTCCCTTTTTTGATTTTGAACTATTAATCTGTAAGGCTTGGTCACCCTTTGACCGCACCGGCATTGAGACCGGCAATCAAAAAGCGGCGAACAGTCAGATAGATGATGGCCATAGGCATCATTGCGAGAATGGTCGCAGCACTGACCGCACCGATGGCGGTCCCCTGCTGGGTCACAAGGCTGGAAATGGCAACCGGCAGCGTTTTGGTCTCCTGCCCCGAAAGCATCAGGGCGAACAGGAATTCGTTCCAGCACAGGACAAAACTCAGGATCGTCGCCGCCCCTATGCCCGGCAGTAGAGCCGGCACGATGATGCGGACAAAGGCCGTCAACGGCGTACAGCCATCAATGAGGGCGGCCTCATCAAGCTCGCGCGGTACGCGCTTCATGAAACTCATCAACAGCCAGACGACATAGGGCAGATTAAAGGCAAGATAGGCAAGGATCAGGCCCATATGCGAATTGGTCAGACCAATATCCTTGAAAATCAGGAAGAAGGGGATGACCAGCACGATCGGCGGCATCATCTGTGTGGCCAGAATGACAATCGGCATCGCCCTGCCGCCGGCATTGTAACGGTCAATCGCATAGGCTGCGAGCGCGCCAATCACAACCGCCAGAACCGTTGATGTCAGGGCTATGGTTACGCTGTTCATGAAAAAGGCGCCGAAATGAAACTCGGACAAGATCGTGCGGTAATTATCAAGCGTCGGCGTGAAGAAAAGCTTTGGCGGCAACTGATAGGCCGTAACCTTGTCAACAAAGGATGTGCGCAATACCCACAGCAATGGCGCCAAAATCAGGAGACTGCACAAGCCCAGAATACAATGGGTCAAAATCCGTACCAGCAAGGATGGTTGCATCGCACAGCCTGTTATTTGTTATAACACATAACAAATAACACACGCTGTCCGGCCATTTGTCAATGCGGATTTGTAGAAGCTGTAATCTTGTTGACACAGGTTGACGCGATCAGAATGCCGCAAGATAAACGCCTTGAAAAGACCTGCGCACGATCAGCCGCAAACAGCTGCAGACAAACAATATGTTGGAGCAATTCACCGTAAAATGTGAATTGCCTAATGAATATCGAGATGCGGTTTCAATGGCATGTCGTCCGTGACCGGAACTGTCTGACGCTCAATCATGCGATGGACGCGCGGTGGTTTGTCGCCGCGATGCAGCACACGCAGTTTCTCGTTAATATCGGCATCAGCCTGTGTCCGGCGCTGGTTATGGCGCACATATTCCACCCAGGTCGGCACATGATAGCTTTCCGTCCAGATTTCCGGATTTTCCAGATCACGCAACAGAACCCACTGACGTGCGCCGTCACGAATCCGGATACGGCGGCGCATGGTCATGGTGGCCAGAAATTCGGGAATATCTTCCTGCGCGATGATATAATCCACCATGATCATGATCGGGCCGCTGCGCGCACGAATATCCAGCTGCAGTTCCGGTTCGCTGAACTGATTGAGCGGATCCAGATTGAGCGATTCAAAATCAGGCTGGCGCAGGACAAGACCGATAGCCGCGCCAAACAACAGTACGAAAGCGGAAGCATAAAAGGCCGTCGGCACCGATGTGGCTTCGGCAAGCACGCCCCACAGCCAGCTTCCCACCGCCATACCGCCGAAGGTTGCCGTCTGATAAAGCGCCAAGGCGCGCCCGACCACCCAGCGCGGCGTTGACATCTGCACGCTGACATTGAACAGTGACAGCGCCTGCACCCAGGCCATGCCAGCTGGCAACAGGATCAGGCAGCTGAGCCAGATCTGCCTGCTCCACGCCATGCCCATGCAGCATAGGGCAAAGACGACGAACGCACTACGCACCTGCCATTCATTGCCAAGGATTTCGCGCAGGCGGGCGCTGGTCAGCGCGCCCATGATCGCGCCAAGGCCGAAAAAGCCCAGCATCATGCCATAGGTCAGCGCCGTACCCTGAACGATATCGCGGGCAACCAGCGGCAGAAGCGCCAGCACGACGACCGCTGACAGACCAAACAGGAAACCGCGCAGCATGACTTTCAGCAGGTTCGGCGACATCAGCACATAGCGCATGCCCGCCATCATCGCCGCACCCAGCGTTTCGCGCGGCAATGGCGACTTTTCCGTCTTGCGTTCCCAGCGACTCAAGGCAACGATCAGCGGAACATAGCTCACCGCATTGAGCAGAAAGGCAAAGGCAGCCCCGGCGGTCGCGACAATGAAACCGCCAATGGCCGGACCGATACTGCGCATGATGTTGAAGCTCATGCTGTTGAGTGCCACAGCTGCCGGCAGATCAGAACGTGGCACAATATCGCCAACCGATGCCTGCCATGACGGATTGTGCAAGGCGGTGCCGCAGCCAATCAGAAAGGTAAAGCCGAGCAGCATCCATGGCGTGAGCATGTTGAGATAGGAAAAAGCCGCCAGCACAAATGAAATGACAAGCAGCAGTATCTGCGCCGCCAGCATGATCCGCCGGCGGTCGAAATTATCCGCCAGGGCGCCAGCTGCCACGGAAAAGATCATCACCGGCAGTGCCGTGGACGCCTGAACCAGCGCAACCATATCGTCCGACTGGGTGATCGTGGCCATCATCCAGCCTGCGCCAACAGACTGGACCAGCCCACCCAGGTTGGATGCAAGTGTCGCACCCCAGAGAGATCGGTAGGTTCTTGACTGAAATGGAGCGAGGGATGAAGCTCTTTGTGGCACCCAGACGACCTCGTAATAAATTCCGCCGGCACTTCATGCCTGACCGCGCAGACATGAAGCAGCCAGTTTACGTGTTTCCAGAACTTGCACAAGCCACCCTATGCCATAGGACGAATGTGCAATTTTCTGGAATAAAATTGCGTTCAAATCATGAAATGGCGCCATGTCCGCACTCTCCATCCACCTTGTCGCGGACGTTCTGCCATCTGTAACACACTTTCTGAAAGCTACAGGTCTTTGCAAAAATCCGTCGCTTGACGCCGGCCCGCCAATCACGAAATGTATGGATCGATCGTTGCCAGGTTCAGGAAAAGTGGAACCTTTTTCCGTCCGCGGCTGCGAAAAGAACAATCTGTCAGGGCAATTCAGCGTTTCCGCAAAAATCCGAATTGCCTCAAGAATGACGCAACAGAGCTCGTGTTCTGGATGAACGGATCCCGTTTTGCGCGTATCCGGCCAAATCGATCTTTGGAGAAGACATGGGAACGATTTTGCACCAAGCCTTTGATGCAGCGGGCGAATGCGCAGAATTGTTTCGCAACACGCCCTGGCATGCTACCTCGCTGGGCGCGTCGGAAAACTGGCCGATGGAGCTGCGTACCATGGTTCAGGTTGTTCTGCAGGCAAGACAACCCATGGGCGTCATCTGGGGCGACGAGCGTGTCCTGATCTATAATGATGCCGCAGCCAGCCTGTTGCACGCCAACCATCCAGCAGCTTTTGGCAAGCCAGTCGGTACGGCACTTGAGCCGCATTACTATCAGCGCATGGAGCCATATATCGCCGCAGCCTACCGCGGCATCAGTTCCATCGAACCCCGATCCGCCATCGCCGGAAATGCAGATCTGTCGACGTCAAGATCAGAATTGTCCCTGTCCTACACCCCTATTTATTGCGATGGACGCATTGCAGGCCTGTTCTGGTGCGGCAATGACTGGTCCGCGCGCAATGCCTTGCAGAAAAGAAGCGAGCGCGAACGCCAGTTCCTCAAGACATTCTTTGAGTCATCCCTTGGTGCCGTGGCGCTGACGGAGGGGCCCAATCATGTCATCACCTATGCCAATGAGGAATATGTCAAGCTGCTGGGCCATCGTGATCTGATCAACTGCACGGCCGAGCAAGCAATCCCCGAACTCGTGCCGCAAGGCTTCATTACCCTGCTGGATGAAGTTCTTGCCACCGGCAAGCCGCATATTGGCAAATTGGTTAACGTCATCCTGCAGAATACAATGGATGCCCATCCGGAGCATAAGGTCGTCGATTTCGTTTATCACCCATTATTCAATGATGACGGAACCTGCGACCGAGTCTTTGTGCAGGCCATTGACATTACAGAACGGCATATGCTGCACCGCGAACTGGCGCATCGCCTGAAAAACCAGCTTGCAGTGGTGCAATCCATTGTCAATCTGACCTTGAAAAGCGGCAAGGATCTGAATGATGCCGTGAAAGTGCTGACCGAGCGCATTGCCGTTCTGGCGCGGGCGCAGGATGTCGTCATCAGCGGCAATGTAGATGATCGCAACATTGAAAGAGTCATCCGCGAAGCGCTTGCCTGGCAAAGCGATGAACGCATTTACATCCACGGCCCGCAACTGACCATTGGCACGCGCCAGGCTTTGTCACTTGCCCTGATCATACATGAATTGCTGACCAACGCCTTGAAATATGGCGCTCTTTCAACACCATCCGGCAAGGTTGAACTGCATTGGCGCATCGAGGGCCACAATATGGTGAAACGTTTTATTCTGAACTGGACGGAAAGCGGCGCCCCTGACGTTGAGCCGCCCGCACATAAAGGGGTCGGTACACGTCTCATCCAAGCCGGCATTTCCGGAACGCGCAATGGTACGACCAGTCTGCAATTCATGCCGCAAGGCCTGCGCTTTACGCTTTCAGCCGATCTCGCATCCCTGCAAAAGGACTATTAGCACATCGTCTGTCTGATGCCTCTGTTGCTGCCTTCGCGCCGGAATCACCAGGCATGCGCCATCTGATCAAAAGCTGCAGGGGCGCTAACCGATCCATCAGACAACGCCGCATAAAGATCTGCAGTCGCCCACTGCAAGCGCCGATCACGCAGCTCCATTTCAATCACCCGATACGCGGCATGGCTTATCCGGTACACATGCCTGGCGCCCACCATATCGGTTGCGCGCGGCGTTCGCATTCAGTAATAGCTCATATAATGAAAACGCTTCATTAAAACTTTTCATTCCGCGTCGATTTTCCGTCCCAAAAGCCAGATTTGACACCCAAAATAATGCCTATTTTTTGACCCTTTGCCTATTTTATGAACATGGCTTTTTTGCATTAATGGAGCTATTCAGAATTTTTTATTCAATGATTTCAATATGATAAAAATTTTGTTGTATCTGGAGAAGCGTCTCGCTGCAAATCCCGCTTGACTCTTTAACGCAAGCGAATATCCATTCACCTTCAAATGAAACGCTTCATTTTCAATCGGTCATCCGGTGCATCGATGATCGATTGTTCCGTTCCAAACCTTAGGGAGGACATTGATGTACCGTAAATTGATCGGCCTTCTGGCCGGTAGTGTTGCCTATGCAGCAACCAGCCTTGCTGCTGGCGCCTGCGAGATCAAGATCGGCGCGACTGGCCCGCTTTCGGGTGCAGCCACCCAATGGGGGCTGGCCATCAAGGGCGCGGCTGACTTTGTTGCAGCCGAAGTCAATGCCAAGGGTGGCCTCAAGGTAGGCGATGAAACCTGCACACTCTCCGTTGTACCGATCGACGCGAAATACACGGCTGAAGGTGCGGCTGCTGCTGCCAACAATTTCGTCAGCCAGGGCGTGAAATTTGTTCTTGGGCCGATGGGTGCGCCGGAAGTAACCGGCATGAAGCCGATCGCAACCCGCAACAAGATCCTGATGATGAGCGACAGCTATGCGCGTGATGCCATTGGCCCACGCTGGCCGCTGACCTTCCACATGGGCCCTGGCCCGGCAGCCTGGGGTGACCCGATCGTCAAGCTCGCCAAGGAACAGTTTGGCGTGAAGAAGGCGCTCACCATCGCCACCAATGACCAGGCTGGCACGGACGTTGCCGAAGTGGTTGCCGACATCTATGAAAAGAACGGCATTCCGACCACCAAGGAATATTACCAACGCGGCACGACCAACTTCGCTCCAATTGTTACGCGCATCATCGCCGCCAATCCGGACGTTGTTGACACGGTTTCTTCGCCTCCGGGGGATGCCGGCATTCTGGTCAAGCAGCTGCGTCAGGCTGGCTATAAGGGCATTATCGGCCGCCTCGGTGGCCCGGGCACGGCAGAAATCCTGCGCGTTGCCGGTGGCGCTGACGTCGTTGGCGATTTCTACTGGTTCGAGCCTGTCTTCATCGACGAAAATGTCCGCAAGCTGCAGGACAGCTATCGCGAACTGCTGAAGTCCGAACCGCCGGAAAACAACTTCTTCTACCTCTTCGTTGCCGGCGGCCGTGCTCTGGCTCAGGCCATTGAAAAGGCTGGCACCTACGAAGACACCCAGAAAGTTGCCGAAGCTCTGCGCTCGATCAACGTTGTTGACCCGAACCTCGGCGAAGGCCGCTGGATCGGTCAGGCAACCTACGGCATCAACCAGGAACTTTCGTTGCCTTTCGGCATCGGAACCATCCGCAATGGTGTTGAACAGCCTGTCGTGCGTGTTGAAGCGCCGGTTGAACGCTAACCAGTATATGTGAGAACAAAATCGTGGACGGCTTTATCTCTGCTGGCCTCATAGGGCTATCCCTTGGTGCACAATATGCGTTGCTTGCGCTTGGCTTTACGCTGATCTTCGGGATTCTGGGCGTTGTTAACTTCGCGCATGGCGGTTTTTATCTTCTTGGAGGATATATCGCATATCTTTGCGTATCTTGGGCAAACCTGCCCTATCCGCTGGCAGTGGTTTGCGCCACGTTCGCGACGGCGTTTCTCGGATATATCTTCGAGCTTCTGCTCCTCGAAAGGGTCGCCAATGATCATCTGGCGACCCTGATCATCACGCTCGGCCTTTACCTTGTCATGGGAACCTCGGTGATCGTCATCTTTGGTCCTGATGCGCCTTTGTTCCAGTTCCCGGTCAATACGGTCCTGCAATTCGGCGGCATCTATCTGCCGCTTGCCAATCTTATCGTATTCCTTGTCTGTTTTGCGGCTATCGGCATTACCTATGCGCTTATCTATCGCACCAACTTTGGCCGTAGCCTGCGCGCGCTGTCCGAAGACCGTGCGGTCGCAGTCGCGCTCGGAATCCGTGCACGACTGATGTTCCCGCTCGCCTTTGCATTGGCGACAGGACTTGCCGGCATGACCGGCGCTCTCGTCACCCCCATCCTGTCGCTGACACCACATGCAGGCGACCCGGTACTGGCCTCGTCGTTCCTCGTGGTCATTCTGGGCGGTCTCGGCAGCCTTGGCGGCGCAACCATTGCCGCTTTCCTCGTTGGCCTCATTGAAGCCTATGCAGCCGTCTATCTCGGCGGCTCCAAAGGCGCGCTGATGCTGTTCGTGCTCGTTCTTATCGTTCTTCTGGTGAAGCCTACCGGCCTCATGGGAACCCAGACGCGCGGAGCCTGAATATGTCCAAGAAAACCACAGTCAAGCGCGTTCTGCCCGGCGAAATCATCGCCCTTGCTGCAATGCTTGGCGCGCTTGCGCTGCCCTTCTATGTCACCGATGCAGCAACCGTTTCGGTTGTCACCCAGTTCATGATCGCCGCCATGGGGGCGCTCAGCGTCTATATCATGCTGCGCATGGATCTGATGTTTTTCGCAGTTCCCGCTTTCATGGCCATTGGCGGTTATGCGGCTGCGATCTTGAGCTTCAACTATGATGTGACGGATCTCTTTATCCTGTCCATCATCGCCTTTGGCCTGCCGTTCCTGATCGCCATTCCGGTCGGCCTTCTGGTTCTGCGCATGAAGGGCGTCTACTTCGTCCTCGTGACTTTCGTCATGGCCGAAATCATGCCGCTGCTTCTGTTTGAAACCCCGAACCTGACGGGTGGGTCGAACGGTATTTCAGGTCTGCCGCCAGTCACGCTTTTCGGCAATATCTATATCGAGGACAACAACACCGTCCTTTTGATGATCACCGGCCTTGCAGCCTTTGCAACCTTGATTACCGTTGCCGTAACCGCCTATTTCCGTCCGCAGTTCGACTCCATCCGCGAGGATGAGCTGCTGGCACAGAGCCTTGGTCTTGTCATCGCCAAGTACAAGATCATCGGTTTCTGCTTTGCCTCAGGCATTGCCGGTCTTGCCGGCTTTGCACTGGCTGAAATGCTGATGACCGCGCATCCATCGTCCTTCTCGGCCATGTCGTCGGTCAACTATGTCGCCTACACCATCGTTGGTGGCCAGGGTGCTATCCTGGGGCCCTTGCTTGGTTCCGCATTGCTGGTCTGGGCGTCGAACATCTTCAGTATGCAGGGTGAAATTTCACAAGGCCTGTTCGGCGTTCTGCTGATCGCTGCCGTGATTTTCGCCAAGGGTGGCCTCATTGGCGTGGCTCAGCGCTGGGCCAAGCGCCTTGCCGCGCCGAAGGCTAACGCCAATGCTCTCAATGCCGGGAAGAAATCAGCATGACCGACACTTCCGCTAAAACCACCCCCCTGCTGCAAACGCACAAGATTTCCAAGCAGTTCGGCGGCAACAAGGTCTTCAATGAAATCAGCATTTCGCTCGACAAGGGCAAGGTGCTCGGCGTCATCGGCCCGAATGGTGCCGGCAAGACGACGTTGATCAATGTCATCTCCGGTCAGCTTCAGCCGACCAGCGGCGAGATCCTGCTTGAAGGCCGCAATGTCACGCCGGCAAGCTTCCATGCCCGCAGTGCGATGGGCCTGGTACGCACCTTCCAGCAGACCAAGGCGTTCAAGACTGCGACGGTTCTGGAAAATCTCCAGCGCGCCCAGCTGTTCAGCAAGAAGGGCATGGCGCTGGATGCGCCCTATGTCACCGCACTTCTCGACTTTGCCGGGCTTGCCAGCCGCATGGATCAGGTTGCCGATACCCTGCCTTATGGCATGCAGAAAATGCTTGGCCTGATGATGGCCTTCGTCACTGAACCACGCATTCTGCTGCTCGACGAACCGGCTGCCGGACTTGAAAAAGACGAACGTTTCTTCATCGACCGCTATGTCGAAGCGGCCATGCGTGAGCTTGGCTGCGGCGTGCTTCTGGTCGAGCACGACATGGAGCTGGTCAAGCGTCTTTGCCCGCGTATTTGCGTTCTTGATGGCGGCAAGCTGATTGCCGAAGGAACCCCGGCTGAAGTCCTGTCGCGCCGCGACGTGATCGAAGCCTATCTCGGAAGCGCAGCTGACGAGGAGGTCTCGCATGCTTGAAATCAGTAATCTCACAGTCCGCTATGGCGGTATCACAGCGATGAGCGATCTGTCGCTCACCGTACCACGCGGCGAAACCGTTATTCTGGTTGGCGCCAATGGTGCAGGCAAGTCGAGCCTCATCAATGCCATCATCGGCATGGTTCCGGTCGCCAAGGGCTCGATCAAGCTTGATGGCGTGGAACTGACCAAGATCGCGCCTTACAACCGCGCCGGCTGCGGCATTGGCTATTCTCCAGAAGGCCGGCGCGTCTTCCCGACCATGACGGTTCGTGACAATGTGCTGGCCGGTGCATCACGTCTTGGCCGCGCCAAGCAGAACCAGGTCTATGAAAAGCTGTCGACGCTTTTCCCGATGCTTGCCACCCGCGCCAATGATGCTGCCGGTATTTTGAGCGGTGGTCAGCAGCAGATGGTGGCCATTGCCCGCGCCTTGAGCTCGTCGCCAAAGCTGCTTCTGCTTGATGAGCCTTTCCTTGGCCTTGCCCCCGTCTGGATCCAGCAGATCTCTGATGCCATCCGCCATTTCCGTGAGGAAGGCATTACCGTTCTCATGACCGAACAGATGGCGGTTCCGGCGCTGAAGGTTGCCACTTACGGCTATGTCATCCGCAACGGCCACATCCTGCGTGGCGGCACGGTGGATGAACTGCGCGGTGCAGCACTGGCGGAGGAATATCTATGAACCTGCCCCCCCTTTCCGGTGACAAATATCGTCTTCTGACCGTGCTTTATGCGACAAGCCCGGCAGATCGCGCGGCACAGCATAACTTTCTTGCTGCCGTCGATTTTCACGATGTGCCGATGCCGCTTGATTTCTTTGTCTGGGTTGCGATCTCCGACAATCGTGTCGTGCTGATCGACAGCGGTGCGGACAAGGAAACCTGCGACCGTCGTGGCCACATCTTCTACCGCTGCCCGACCGAGGCGCTCAAGGGCCTTGGCATTCAGCCGGAAGATGTCAGCGATGTCGTCGTCACCCACATGCATTGGGATCATCTTGGCAATCTGGAAAAATTCCCGAATGCCACGATCCATGTCCATAAGGCTGAAATGGCCCATGCGACGGGCTGCGGCATGTGCCATGACATGCTGCGCAAGCCTTATGATGTCGAACAGGTTTGCACTGTCCTGCGTGCCCTTTATGCAGGACGGGTTTCCTTCACGGAAACTGCAACAGAAATCGTGCCGGGCATCCGTATTCGTCCCGTTGGAGGCCATGCGCCGGGGCTTCAGATTGTTGAAGTGCTCACCGGCCGCGGCACGATCATACTTGCCTCAGACGCCATGCATTTTTACGCCAATGCCGCACTCGGCAACCCCTATCCGGTTGTCGTCAATGTCATGGACTATCTGAACGGCCTCACCCTTTTGCGCAAGATTGCCGAGTCACCGGATCACATCGTTCCGGGCCACGATCCGAAATTGCGCGAAGTCTTTCCGCCAGTACCCGAAATCGAAGCCGCGTGGGACGTCTCTCTGCCGCCGCTAGCCACTTCCGATCAGGCCTGACGTCAATCCCTGCCAACGAATTGTTCTGGAAATACCATGCTCGAAGCTGCGAAATACAACAAGCTCCTCATCAATGGTGAATGGGTCGATGCTCCGTCCCATTTCCCGGTTCTCGACAAGTTCACCGGTGAGACGATCGCCGAAGTGGCTGCTGCAACCGAAGACCAGGTCAACCGTGCCGTTGCCATCGCCAAGGAAGCGGTTGAAGGCGAAATCCCTGCCCCGCATGCGCGGTCTGCCATTCTCTACAAGGCAGCACAGCTCCTTGACCAGTACAAGGACGCCTTCCGTGATGTCATGGTTGCTGAAGCAGGCTTCACCCTGATTGACGCGGCAAACGAAGTGCAGCGCGCACGCCTCACGCTCGAACTTTCGGCCGAAACGGCAAAGATGCTGTGCGGCCATGTCGTTCCTTTCGGCGCACATCCCGGTTCTGAAAAGCGTATCGGCTTTACCGTTCGCGAGCCGGTTGGCGTTGTCTGTGCCATCACCCCGTTCAATTCGCCGCTCAACACGGTTCTGCACAAGGTTGGCCCAAGCTTTGCCGCCGGCAATCCGACGGTGCTCAAGCCTTCGTCGCTTACGCCGCTCACCTCCGGCCTGCTTGGCCATGTCCTGCTTGAGGCCGGCATGCCGGCCGCCTATCTCCACATCATCCAGGGTGAAGGCGATGTCGGCGAACTTCTTCTGAAACATCAGGATATCGCTTTCTACACCTTCACCGGCTCAACCCGCGTTGGCCGCATCATTCAGCAGCATGCTGGCCTGCGCCGCACCCAGATGGAACTGGGCAGCATTGCCTCGACCATCATCTGCGAGGATGCCGATCTCGATCAGGCCCTGCCAAAGGTCATCAATGCCGGCATGCGCAAGGCAGGTCAGGTCTGCACCTCGGTTCAGCGCCTTCTGGTGCATGAATCGGTCTATCCGGCCGTTGTCGAAAAGCTCACCGCACTGGCAAAGACTATGAAAGCTGGCAATCCAAAAGATGACAGCGTCAAGGTTGGCCCGATGATTACGGAAGCTGCCGCCAAGCGCGCGGAAGAATGGATCAAATCCGCTGTGGAAGCCGGTGCAACGCTGCATTGCGGCGGCTCGCGTGAAGGCAGCGTGCTTCAGCCTGCCGTTCTCACCAATGTGCCGGAAACAGCCTCCGTCTGGTGCAACGAGGCTTTCGCCCCGATCATCGCGGTCAAGCCGTTCAGCGATTTCAATGAAGCCATTGCCACTGCCAACAACACGCCATTTGGTCTGGCCGCTGGCGTCTTCACCAAGAACATGGACCGCGCCATGCTTGCCATGCGCAAGCTACGCTTCGGCACCGTCCAGATCAATGAAACCTCCAGCGCACGTGCTGACGTCATGCCGTTTGGCGGCGTAAAGGACAGCGGTTTCGGCAAGGAAGGCCCGCATTATGCCGCGCTCGAAATGACCATCGAACGCCTCATGGTACTCAATCCATAACCCGCAGGCGGTTCCGGATCCCTCCCACATCTGCCGGAACCGCCCAAACCCTTTCTCACGCATGACAGGGCCAGACAGATGAACAGGCCGGTCATGCCAGCGAAATCAGCGCAAGAGCGTCGCAATAAAATGAATATGAACCAGCAAATTTCATCCTATTTCTGCCCAACCCGCATCATCATGGGCAATGAGAGCTATCGCAGGCTTTCGGATTTCATTTCCGAATTCGGCACGTCGAAAGTTTTCATGGCTGTGGATGCGGCTTTGTTGAAGACCGCCTTCGTCAATGACATTTTCGAAATGCTGAAGGCCGCAGACGTAGACTATTCCGTATTCTCGGAAATCGAGCCTGATCCAAGCGCGGACTCGGTTGAAAAGGCGCTGGAAATCAGCCGCGCGCTCGACGCTGGCCTGGTGCTCGCCGTTGGTGGCGGCAGCACGATAGACGTGGCAAAAGCTGTTGCAATCGTCTCTACCAATGGTGGCCGCATTCACGACTATGAAGGCATTGAAAAATTCTCGATCCCGCCATTGCCGCTGATCGCCATCCCGACCACGGCTGGCACGGGTTCGGAAGTTTCCGGCTCCTGCGTCATCACCGACACGGTTCGCGGCCTGAAAATGTCAATCCGCCATGCTTCGCTCAACCCTGCCCGCATTGCGATCCTTGATCCGCTGGCGCTGCGCACCGTTCCGCCGTCAGTTGCCTGCCATTCGGGTCTTGATGCCTTCGTGCATGCATTTGAATCCTTCATTTCGCGCAATGCAAATCCATTCACCGATGCGGTCAACATTGAAGCAATCCGCCTGATTTCCAGCAATCTGCGTCAGCTTGTTGCCAATCCGGAAAACAATGACGCTGCCCTGTCCATGCTGTGTGGTTCGGCTTTGGCTGGCATGGCATTCGGCCAGACCGGCCTTGGCAATGTCCACTGCATGGCTCGCTTCATTGGCGCGCGCTATCACCTGCCGCATGGCCTTTCCAATGCGCTTTGCCTGCCAGTCGTTGCGAAATTCAACATGATTGCGAATCCGGCAAAATATGCCGCCGTCGCACGTGCAATGGGCTGCAATGTTGAAGGTTTGCGCACGCTTGATGCCGCACGCCTGGCCGTGGAAGCAATTGAAGATCTTTGCGACGACCTTGGCATTCCGCGTCATCTGGAGAGCATCGGCCTCAAGGAAGAGCATATTCCGGAGCTGGCAGAGCTTTGCTATGGCGCAGGCTACAACAAGTGGAATCCGCGCACGACTTCCGTAAAGGATTTTGTCGCGCTGTTCAAACAGGCTTTCTAAGCTTGCCGGTACTGGGGTACCGATTCGGGAGGCATCATGGCGCGAGGCAAGGGATCAGATCCGAATAATTCATCGCACAGGCTGACAGCGCAGGACGTTGCCAGACATGCCGGTGTATCGATCGGAACCGTGTCGCGCGTCATCAACAATGTCCCCGGTGTAACGCCTGCAGTCGCCCAGAAAGTCAATGCGGCGATTGCAGAACTGGGCTGGGTGCCCAATGTTGCTGCCCAGAACATGCGCACCTCCTCTTCGCGCATGATCGGCTTCATCTTTTCCGATATCCGGAACGCGCTCTATGCCCAGATGACCAAGGGCGCCGAAGAGGTGCTGGCACCGCGCGGCTATCTTCTGGTGACGGCGAGCAGTGACGGCAATCCCGAACGCGAGCTTGCCCTCATTGACCTGTTCAAACGCCGCCGTGCCGATGGCATGATCCTGACCATCGAGCAGGAAAACAATGTCTCCACCGTTGCCGCAATCGGCAATCTCTCCATGCCCTATGTCATGCTGGAGCGCGAGGTCTCGCTTGGCTCTACCTCCGTGGGTGCTGACCATTATCGCGGAACAAAACAGGCAGCAGAATATCTGATCCGACAAGGGCATCAGCGCATTGGCATCATCACCGGCGGTCAGGGCACGCGCGTTGCACGCGATCGTGTGCGCGGGCTTGAAGACGCGATGAATGCGGCAGGCCTTGAGATCGACCGCAATCTGATGCGGCTTGAATCCTTCTCTGCCGAATATGCCTATCGCCAGACACAGGAGCTGATGGGTCTTGCCAATCCGCCAACCGCCCTGCTTTCCATGGGGGTGCGCCTACTCCCCGGCGTGCTTGAGGCGCTCCAGATCATGGGCAAGAGTTATCCCGAAGATGTCTCGCTGATCTGCAGCAATGACAGCGACATTGCCCGCATCATGATGCCGAAGATTACCGCGGTTCGCTATGACGCAATGGCGCTTGGCCGTGTCGCGGCTGAAAGCCTGCTTGATCAGGTTGAAGGGCGCACGACCAGCGGCACTCCGCCGCGTATCGAGATTCCGACCGAACTGGTGCTGCGCGATTCCTGCCGCCCCCTGCTCTGACGGCGCATTTTCCGGAGCCCATTCCCGTTTTGCAAATGCCTCATTGGAGGAGGAAATTGATGAGCAATGACTATCAGATCTTTCAGCCCTATAAACTGCGTGGTCTGACCCTCAATAACCGTATCGTGCTTTCACCCATGGCAATGTATATTGCCGATGAGGGCTATATCAATGATTTCCACATGACCCATTATGGCAAGTTTGCCATGGGTGGGGTGGGTCTTGTGATGGTGGAACAGACGGCTGTCTGCCGCCGTGGCCGTATTACCAATGGCTGCCTTGGCCTGTGGCAGGACGACCAGATCGAAGGTTTTAAAAAGCTTGCCGACCATGTCCATGTGTTTGGCGCAAAGATCGGCATCCAGATCAATCATGGTGGCCGCAAGGCAAGCGCCCAGCGCGCCTGGCAGGGCAATGCCGTTCTGACCGAAGAAGACATAGCCAGTGGCGACATTCCATGGCAGCCGGAAGGCCCTTCCAGCCTCCCCTTTGCCGAAGGCTGGCCAATGCCGGAAGAAATGTCGGTTGAACGGCTGCAAACGCTGCGTCAGGAATTTGTCGCAACCGCACTTCGCGCGGTGAAAGCCGGTTTTGACCTGATCGAGCTGCATCTGGCACATGGCTATCTGCTCCAGAGCTTCCTCTCGCCTCTTGCAAACAAGCGCAGCGACCAATATGGCGGCTCGCTTGAAAACCGCATGCGCCTGCCGCTGGAAATTGCTCGCGACGTGCGCGCTGCCCTGCCACATGACATGCCGCTGATTGCCCGCATTTCCGCAACCGACTGGGTTGAAGGCGGATGGACGATGGAAGATAGCCTCGTTCTTGCCGAAAAACTCAAGGAAGCAGGCGTTGACCTCGTCGACTGTTCGTCTGGCGGCAATCTCATTCGCGGCGCAACCAATTCAAACCTTGCCCGTGGGCCACTCTATCAGGTGCCCTTTGCCGAGGAAATCAGGCAAAAGGTCAATGTGCCGACCATGGCCGTTGGCATGATCCGCACGGCAGAAGAAGCTGAATCCGTGCTGCGTGATGGGCGCGCCGATCTTGTTGCCATTGGCCGTCAGATGCTGTTCGACCCATTTTGGCTTCTGCATGAAATACAGCGTCTTGGTCTTGACCCGGATTTCCGGAAGTGGCCAGCCCCTTATGGCTGGTGGCTTGAAAAATGGGCAAAGGCGCTGACAAAAGCAGCATAAGATTAAAAAAAACCGGCTGATGAGCGCATCATCAGCCGGTTTTTTTGATCATGGTTACGAGCGTTTACTCGCTGAAATCGACATGTCCGCCAAGGAAAAGTTGACCAACGCGCGGATCGGACAGGATCTTCGCAGCCGTATCATGCATGCGGGTCTGGCCAAGCTCCAGCACCAGACCATAATCCGACATGGCAAGCGCTGCCTTGGCATTCTGCTCAACCATAAGAATGGTCACTCCCTGATCACGCAAGCGGATCAGCGTCTGGAACACTTCCTGCACCAGATTGGGCGACAGGCCAATTGATGGCTCGTCGATCAGGATCAGCTTTGGATCAAGCAGCAGCGCGCGCGCCACTTCCAGCTGTTTCTGCTGCCCGCCAGACAATTCGATTGCCTTGCGGTCACGGAATTTGCGCAGCATTGGAAACTGGTCCATGACCTTTTCAATGCGCTCGCGGATGATGGCCTGATCAGGCGCCGTGATGCCGCCAAGTTCCAGATTGTGATAGACGGAAAGCTGCGGCACGACATTGCGTCCCTGCGGCACGTAAGTCACGCCATGAGCAATCATCTGGCGCGGCGTACTGCCTGTCACATCCTTGCCATCGAGCAGAATCTGGCCGGAATGAATATTGAGCAGACCGAAGATTGCCTTGAACACGGTGGATTTGCCAGCACCATTGGGCCCGATCACCGTGGTGATGGATGCCTTTGGCAGGGTGAAGCTTACACCGTTCAGAATGGTGACCTTGCCGTAACCGCCGTGAATGTCTTTGAGTTCCAGCATCGTCACCCCCCCAGATAAGCGTCAATAACCATCTGGTTTGACTGAATTTCTTCCGGCCTGCCCTCGGCAATGATCCGCCCTTCCGCCAACACGATGATGCGCGTGCAAAGGCTCATGACAAATTCCATATTGTGCTCGATCACCACGAAGGTCGTGCCATGTTCAGCATTATAGGTGACAAGCCGCTCTTTGAGATTGGCCAGCATGGTGAGGTTGACGCCACCCGCAGGTTCATCAAGCAGAACAAGATTTGGCCCGGCCATGAAGGCCATGGCTGCATCAACCAGTTTCTGCTGACCGTAAGACAACGATCCGGCAAGCTCGTCACGCAGATGGCTCAGGCGGAAGAACTCGATCATCTGCTCGGCTTCCGCTGTAAGCCCCGCGTCCCCCGGCCCAAACAGGCGCGAAAGCATGGTGCCCTTATGTTCCTGGCCAGCCAGAATGATATTGTCGATCACCGACATTTTCGGGAAAACCGACAATTGCTGGAATGTGCGACCAACACCGAGCTTGTTGAGATCCGAAGCGCGGATGCCCGATACATTCCTGCCATTGATCGAGACTTCACCATCATCTGGCTGAAGTTGACCAAGAATGCAGTTAAACAGGGTCGACTTGCCCGAACCATTCGGGCCAATGAGACCCAGAATTTCGCCTTTCTTCACATCAAACGAGACATTGTCGACGGCCTGAATGCCGCCAAAGCGCTTGGAAATATTACGAACGGAAAGAACCGGGCTGTTCATCACAGGCTCGCTCCCTTGCTCATATCGGCGCGGATCTGGTGCTTTGGCCAGAATTTCTGCCGGATCCGGTCCCATATGCCGATGAGGCCTGATGGAACAAAGATAAGCATTACGATGACAAGTGCTGAATAGATGATGAGATAATAGCCTTCCGTCACGCGCAGGAATTCAGGCAGGAGCACCACGACGCCCGCACCGATGAAGGGGCCGAAGAAATAGCCGGCACCGCCAACCACGACCATCAGGAGAATACGCAAAGAGTGTTGCAGCCCGAATGAGCCCGGCTCGATGAACTGGACAAGCGGCGTGATCAGCGAACCGGCAAGACCGCCATAGACCGAGCCAATAGCAAAGGCGAGCAACGTGATGCGGCGCGTATCAACGCCCAGGCTTTCAGCGCGGATCGGATTTTCACGCAGTGCCTTGAAGGCACGTCCCCACGGCGAGCGGACAATGCCCCACATGATGAGGGCAGCCACAACCGTCACACCAAGGGTGAAATAGTAAAATGGCAGTGGCTTCATGGTCTTGAACAGGAAGAAATCCGGCCGCGGCATACCCATGAGGCCATAATTGCCGCCCGTCAGCCATTCTTCATTGCGCATGACGAGAAAAACCAGCGTATTGAAGGCAAGTGTGACGAAAGCCAGAAAATGGCCTTTGACGCGCAAGGCCGGATAGCCAAGCAGAAGCCCAACCACAAAGCAGAGCACAAGCCCGATCGGCATGGCCACCATCCAGTGCCAGCCTGCCAGGGTAAGCAATGCCGTCGTATAGGCGCCAAGCGCCATGAAGGAAGCCTGCGCCAGCGAGATCTGGCCGGCATAGCCAAGCGTCAGGTTGAGTCCCATGGCGGCAATAGAAAAAACGAGCCACGAGGTGAGAACATAGATCATGTATTTGCCCTGCCAGACCGGTAGGGCAATGGCCAGCGCAAGCAGAAGCAGGATCAACACAAAGCGTGTCATTGACTTCATCACACAGCCCTCCCCTCGGAGGTGCCCATGATGCCCTGCGGGCGCACCAGAATGATGATGATAAGCAGAACCAGTGGCAGCGCCGCACGATATTCGGCCGTGACATAGGTGGCGGTCAGATTGTCAAGCACGCCAATCAGCAGGCCTCCGACCAGCGCGCCGCGGATCTGGTTGAAGCCACCGACGATTGCAGCAATGAAGGCAATCAGGCCCAATGTTTCGCCATTGGAAAATTTTGCCAGATAGATCGGCGTGATCAGATAGGAGGCAAGCGTCGCAAGTGCCGCATTGATCAGAAAGGTATAAAGGATCATGCGCTTGACGTTCACGCCAAGGATTTCGGCCACTGCCGGATTTTGCGCCGTTGCCTGCATGCAGCGCCCGGTGCGCGTGCGGTTCAAAAACAAGGTCAGCGCCACGACGATCGCCAGCGAAAAGGCAAGATTGAGCATGTCGCGCAGTGACAGGACAGCGCCGAACAGTTCAATCGGATCATTCGGGAATATTGACGGGAAAGGCTGGGCTTCCGCCGAATAAAACTCTTTCACGCATTCTTTCAAGAAAATGCCAAGCGTCATGGTCGCGATGATGAGGGTTATGCCCCCATGCGGCAGGATCGGCTCGACGATCACCTTTTTGAAAACGAGCCCAAGAATGAGCAGGGAAATAATCAGCCCAATGAACAAGGCGACCCAGAATGGCATGCCAAAAAAGGACATGGCCACCAGCACAAAGAAGGCCGGAAGCATGACAAACTCGCCTTGCGCGAAATTGACCGTTTGTGCCGCCTGCCAGACCAGTGTGAAGCCAATTGCAGCCAGCGCATAAATCGAGCCCGTCGCAAGGCCAGACAATAATACCTGTAAAAACTGGGACATGAATCTATCCATGAATTGTGACGGCCCACCGATTGAACGACGGGCCGTCACCTATATCTGGCTTTTGATCAGTTCGCCGGGACGGTGTCGATCACAACAGGCGTTCCGTCCTTGACCTGAACCATGAAGCTTGGGCGGGACATTTCACCGCGATCATCCCAGCAGGTGTCAAGCAGGATCTTCGGATAGTCCGCAGCCTTGAGGCAAAGGTTCTTCATTTTTTCCGCAAAGGCTTCGCCGTCAAGTTCACCGATCATGTCGGTGACATATTTGGTCGTCCAGACGCCGACATAGCCTTTCAGTGCGTCATGGGTTGGCTTGCGCTTGTGAATTTCTTCAAACTTCCTGGTGAATTCGGCAATGCCCGGCACTTCGGTGGCGCTGGCAGTGATGCCGACATGGGCGATGGCACCTTCGGCTGCATCCTTGGCAAGATCGATGACCTTGGCTTCGGTCAGCGTTACTTCACCAATGAGCGGCATGGTCAGGCCCTGCTTCTTGGCCTCGATGAGGAAACGGGCCGACTCTTCCTGGTTCATGTAAACGAAGACGGCTTCCGGATTGGCCTGCTTGAGCTTGGCAACATCGGCGGCATAGTCCGTCTGCGCCTGTTCAGAAGCGACATCGACGATTACGTCAATGCCGGCCTTTTTCATTTCTTCCACAAAAACGTCATGGCCACCCTTGCCGAACTCATTGTTGAGCCAGGCAACGCCAACCTTCTTGGCCTTCAGCGTGTCCTTGAAATAGGGAGTGAGAGCCGGAACACCCTTTTGTGCACCGCTTGAGGTGCGGAAAACGAACGGATTGCCCTTTTCGACAATGTTCGGGGCTTCAGAGCCGACAAATTGCGGAATGCTGTTTTGCTGTGCTACCAGCATGTTAACCAGGGTGGAACCGGAATAGATCGTGCCCATGATGGCAAAGGCGCCATCGTCAATGGCCTTCTGCACCAGCGCGCGCGAAATCTGCGGATCGGTCTGGGTGTCATATTCCACCGCCTCGACCTTCTTGCCCAGAATGCCGCCAGCCTCATTGACTTCCGCCACAGCCAGATTGACGCCATCACGCCAGTTGGTACCAGCCGGCGCACCCGGGCCGGAAAGTTCCACAACCGTGCCGAGCTTGACAACATCTTCAGCAAAGGCCGTGCCAGCCATTGCGCATATGCCTGCCGACAGGGCGATGAGATATTTACGAACCATTCAGTTTCCTCCCGATCGTCTTTTCATGAGTAGAGCTTTTCCGACCACGCAATTTCCAGCCTTCGCGATTTTGCTACCCGCAGTCGTATCTCAGCCTTTGGCGATACGATTGCTTGATCGATAGTGCAAGCACGAAAGGGATGTTTTTTGCAGAAATTGCGTGAATTGACAGAATTTCAGCCAAAAGTTGCTTCCAGCCATTTTTTCAGGTTTTTCACCTTGGCGCTTTTCCAGAGTTCATTGGTCGCGGTAATGTAATAGGCGCCATGGTGGATATTGGTAGGAAGCACCTCGACGAGCTCCCCGGTCTGCAGCGAAGGCGCGGCAATCAGCTCACTGACAAGCGCCACGCCACGGCCGATGCGAGCGCCATCAAGTGTCATGTTGCCATGCCACAGGTCAACGCCGGTGAGCGGCGGAACGGATTCCAGCCCTGCCTTGCGTAGCCAGCGCTGCCACAGCCCTGTTGACTTTTCATGAATGAGGGGAAGCTTTACCAAATCCTCAAGACACTCCACAGGCCCATGCTTTTCCATGAAGGCAGGACTTGCTACCGGAACAATGCGTGGTGTGGCGAAGATTTCGGTGCGAAGCCCCGGCAGCGGTTCATAGGTCTCGTAATAGGCCAGCTCCACATCAGCCTGACCGCGCAACAGGCCCTGTCCCACAAGATTTGGCTCAAGCAGGACCTGCGAAATGCCAAGGGCCGCCTCCATATCCGACAGCATGCCAAGCAGCCGCCGCGAAGCAAAACCGGCCATGCAGGCAATATGCAGCACCTCATTCGAGCCGCGCTGTAGACCAGCCACCGCATGAGCCATGATGCCGAAGGCTTGGATCAGCTGTTCAGAGAATTTCTTACCCTCTGGTGTCAGGATCAGGTTCCGCCCGCTTTTCTTGACCAGTTTCACACCAAGATAAAGCTCCAGGTTCTGGATATGGCGAGAGACAACCGTATGCGAGATAGACAGTTCGTCCGCCGCCTCGCGCACCAGACCATGGCGGCAGAAGGCTTCAAAGGCACGTAACGAAGAAAGCGGGGGAATACGAATGGACGCGGCCATGATTTATCCTTTCAGAATAGGCGTATTATTCCGATTGGTGCAATTCATGCAAGTTTTCAGTAGCGCAAACTGCTTGATAAGAGGCTCGCGAAAATCGACCTTGTCCCGCAAAGCAACAACTGATGGGACAGGACGTGCTCGCTCTCTCTGGCAAGACCGCAATTGTCGGTATTCATGAATCTCCACTGCGCGATGCGCCGCAGATTCATCCGTTCCGCATCATGATGGACTGTATCAATGCAGCCCTTGATGACGCAGGCCTCAAGCTGTCGGATGTGGATGGGCTTTGCGTGGCATCAGGTGACTGGGCGGAAGGTGGTGCGGTTGAAAGCGTAACCGAATTCGCAGACTATGCCGGCATTACGCCAACCTATTTCAACGGCACCGATGTTGGCGGCTGTTCCTATCTGGTTCATGCCGCCCATGCCGCAGCGGCAATCCATTCAGGCATTGCCGAGGTTGTCGTCATTGCCTATGCTGCCTGCCCGCGCTGGTGGCCGATCGAGACCCCTTCTTTCGACCCTTTCGTTTTCCCGGCTGGTCCCGGCCAGTTTGAACTGCCCTATGATCCGACGCTGATCTCGACATATGCGCTGATGACGCACCGGCACATGGAGGTCTATGGCACGACACGAGAACAGCTTGCCAGTGTCGCCGTGACTTTCCGCAACCATGCGCTGAACAATCCCAATGCACGCATGCGCAAGCCGATCACCATCGAGGATGTGGCACAGTCCCCGCTCGTCGCCTCACCGCTTCGCCGGCTTGACTGCTGTGTGGTCACCGATGGCGGCGGCGCAATCGTCATGACGAGCGCGGAACGCGCGAAGGATCTGAAAAAGAAACCGGTTTATCTTCGTGGCTTCGGTTCCGCCGTCCGCCGCACCCAGATCAGCCAGATCCCTGAGGATCTTGGCACCCCCGCCGTCATTTCCGGCAAAAAAGCCTTTGAAATGGCTGGTCTTGATCATGCCGATATCGACGTGGCGCAGCTTTATGACGCCTTCACCATCACGCCTCTGCTTGCCTTGGAGGATCTGGGTTTTTGTAAACGAGGTGAAGCCGGCGCATTTGCCGCAGATGGCAATCTTACCCTTGGCGGGGCGCTGCCCTGCAACACCGATGGTGGCGGTCTTTCATCCAACCATCCTGGCAAGCGCGGACTGCTCGCCCTCATCGAGGGCGTGCGCCAGCTTCGCGGTGAAGGCCCTGGTGTCCAGGTCAAGGATGCCGAAACCGCCCTCATTCACGGCCTTGGCGGTACGTTCTGCGCCTCGGCAACCACCATTCTGACCGTCTAGGATTTACGCCATGAAACCAGTCATCGACATTGACAGCGCACCTTTCTGGGAAGCGCTGAAACAAGGCCGTCTTCTTATCCAGCGCTGCCCCACGACAGGCCGCTACCAGTGGTATCCACGTGCGCATTCGATCCACGACCCGAGTGTCAGCCCCGAATGGCTCGAGGCAAGAGGCACGGGAGAGGTCTTTTCTTTCACCGTCATCCATCGTGGCAATACCAAGCGCCCCCCTTACAACTGCGCCATGATAAAACTCGATGAAGGTGTGATCATGCTCTCAACGCTGCGCGGTATCGAAGAGGAAGCAATGAAAATCGGACAGCGCGTTAGGGTTGATTTCGAGGATCTTGATGAAGAAATCCGCCTGCCCGTCTTTCGCCCGGTTGAAGCATAAGCCAATCAAGAACGATAACATTTCCAAGGAGCCTTCATGTCGCGCATCAGCTTTGACGACATCCAGGTCGGTGACGAGATAATCTCCGCCCGTATCACGGTGACCGAAAGTCATATTGTCGGCTTTGCCGGCATCACCGGTGATTTCAATCCGCTGCACATGGATGATGAATTTGCCCGTGAAAACGGATTTGGCTGCCGCATTGCTCATGGCATGCTCGGCCATTCTTTAAGCACAGGGCTGCGCTCGAAGATCGATGACTGGGCCATCCTTGCCTTTCTTGAGACGCGTCGCCGTTTCGTTGGTCCGATCCTGATGGGCGATACCATCCATTATCGCGCCACTGTGCTTGAAACCCGACCCTCCCAGTCCAAACCGGACCGTGGTGTCGTGCGCGTCAGCATGGAGCTCGTCAAACAGACCGGCGAAGTGGTGCAGAGCGGTGAAGACAGTTTCCTCGTCGAACGCCTCAATGAAAAGGGTTGAGTATGATGACACGCTTTGATGGACAGGTTGCGCTTGTAACTGGCGGCGCAGGCGGTATTGGCAGCGCGGTTTGCCGCCGCCTTTCGAAGGATGGCGCGCGCGTTATCGTGGCAGACCGCGACCTTGCTGCGGCTGAGGCTGTTGCAGCGACGCTTGAAGGTGAAGCCTTTGCCGCTGCCCTTGACGTGGCAAGCCGTGACAGCTGGTATCAGCTTCGCGATGCCTTGCCGGACAATTTCAGGGAGATTTCCATCCTTGCCAATATTGCCGGCATTACCCGCGACAGATCCTTCCTGAAAATGCAGGATGAGGACTGGGACGCCGTTCTCAATGTCAGTCTCAAGGGAAGCTGGCTGGGCTGCCAGATTGTCTTTGAAGCCATCAGCAATCACAAGAAGGGCGGGGCAATCATCAATATTGCTTCCACGTCCATTTTCGGCACTTTCGGTCAGGCCAATTATTCCTCCGCCAAGGCTGGCATCATGGGGCTGACACGCACGGCCGCCATTGAAGGCGCGCGCCGCGGCATTCGCGTCAATGCCATTGCGCCAGGTATCATCGAAACACCGATGGTCATGGCCGTTCCGGAAAACATCCGCAACAAGTGGACCGATCAGATCCTGGCCGGTCGTTTTGGCCGTCCGGAGGAAATCGCTTCCGTTGTCTCCTTCCTCGCTTCCGATGAGGCAAGCTACATCACCGGCCAGACCATCATTGTCGATGGTGGCGCAACCACCGGCGACTTCTGAGAGGCATGATGATTGATGAAGCATTCCTGGCAGGTGGTGAAAAACTTGCCTGTGGTGAACTGATCCGCACCCGCATTGGTGCAGTTGAATGGGTTGTCTTCAATCGCCCACATGCATTCAATGCCATGACCCATGACATGGAAGCCGCAATGACGCGAATCTTCCATGAAATCAATGCAACCGAGGAAGTCCGCGCGCTGGTCCTGACCGGCATGAGCGGCAAGAAGCCAGCCTTCATGGCCGGTGCAGACATGGGAGATCTGGATTCCGTTGGTGACCTTGCTGATGCGATCCAGACGGAAAAACTGGCCGAGGACCTCTGTGTTGCGCTGGAAACAGTGCGCGTGCCAACCATTGCTGCCATTGCTGGCGCCTGTGTTGGCATGGGGGCGCTGCTTGCTGCCTGCTGCGACGTGCGCATTGGCGCGCCATCCATGCGTTTTGGCTTTCCGATTGCCCGTACGGTTGGCAATTGCATCACCGCAGTCAATTTTGCACGTCTTGCCGACATTTTGGGTCCCGCCAGAACCAAGGATCTGATCTTCAGTGCAAAACTCATGAATGCCGAAGAAGCACGTCTTGCCGGTGTGGTACGTGAGGTGACGGAAGACGAGGCTGGCTTCCTTTCCCGTGTGCAGGATATTGCTACCGAAATGGCAGGTTTTGCCCCGCTGACCCTATGGGGCACCAAGGAAACGCTGCGCCGTATGCGTAACGCAAAGCTTGGCGATCAGATTGGCGATGACCTGCTCATGGCCTGCTATGCCTCAGAAGACTACAAGGCAGCGATCCGTGCCTTCGTCAACAAGGAAAAGCCCGTCTTCAAGGGACGCTGAACGGCAGATCATCACTATTGGAGCGTCTTCCCGACCGCCGGGAATGGCGCTCATTTTTATTCAAGGAATAGACGCATGAGCAATGTGACCAAAGCGCAGGTTTTTTCCTGTCTGACCCATGTGCGCCCGGAATGGATCGACATCAATGGCCATATGAACATGTCCTATTATGTGCTCATCTTCGACACACATGGGCATGAAATGTTGCAGGCTTATGGCTTTGGCGACAATTATGTAAAGCAAAGACGGCTGGGGCTTTTCATCGTGCGGGCTGAGATTGACTATCGCCGCGAGGTGTTGGTCAATGATCGATTAAGGCTCACCATGCAGGTCACCGGCTTTGACCGCAAAAGACTGTGGTTCGAGATGGACATGTATCACGCAGAAAAAAACTACCATGCCGCAAGCATCAAGCAGCTTGCCCTGCATGTGAACCTTGAAACAAGGCGCGTGACCGAATTTCCAGACGACATATATGCAAATCTCAAGGAGAACCTGCCGGAGCTGGAAAAAGAAGGCTGGATACAGCAAAAGCCCCGCCTGTGAGCGGGGCTTTTGCTTCATGTCCCGTGTCTTTACGCCTTGTAAAGACCGGCATAAATATTTCGCAGTTCTGCCTTCTGTACCTTACCCATGGTGTTGCGTGGCAGTTCCGGCAGGAAAATGACGCGTTTTGGCAACTTGAAGCTTGCAAGGCGAGGCTTCAACGCTGCAATCACATCAGCCTCTTCCAGCGTCTCGCCCTTGCGCAGCACGATGACGGCAGTGACCGCCTCGCCAAAATCGGCATGGGGCAGGCCAATGACCGCACTTTCCTGAACTTGCGGAATGGCGTCGATTTCGATCTCGACTTCCTTTGGATAGACATTGAGGCCGCCGGTGATCACCAGATCCTTGCCGCGTCCGACAATATGGACATAACCGCGTTCATCAATCTTACCGAGGTCACCGGTGATGAAAAAACCGTTTTCCCGCAGTTCCGCCGCCGTCTTTTCCGGCATCTGCCAATAACCGCTGAACACGTTCGGGCCACGCACCTCGATCATGCCTATTTCACCCTGCGGCAGTTCTTCGCCAGTTTCCGGATGGGTCACGCGCAGTTCAACGCCCGGAAGCGGAAAGCCTACCGTGCCTGCACGGCGTTCGCCATCATAAGGATTGGAGGTGTTCATGCCGGTCTCGGTCATGCCATAGCGTTCAAGAATGGCATGGCCGGTACGTTCCTGCCATTCAACATGCGTCTCGGCCAGAAGCGGCGCCGAACCAGAGATGAACAGACGAATATTGGCAACAAGATCACGATCAAGACGCGGATCACCAAGAAGGCGGGTATAGAAGGTCGGAATGCCCATCAGCACCGTTGCTGATGGCAGAAGAGCAATCATGCTGTCGAGCTCAAATTTCGGCAGGAACAACATGCGCGCACCAACCATCATCATTTGGTTGCAGCCGACGAACAGTCCATGGACGTGATAGATTGGCAATGCATGGAGAAGCACATCGTCTTCGCCCATGCGCCACAGTTCCTTCAGCGCCTCGGCATTGGAACGCAGATTGGCGTGGCTCAGCATCGCCCCCTTCGGCTTGCCAGTCGTGCCAGACGTATAGAGGATCGCAGCAAGATCCTTATCCTCGCGCGGTACGATGTCATAGTTGCGATCGCCTGTCACATTGGTGATGCTACCCTGACCGGAACTGTCGAGCGTACGCACTTCAGCGCCAATCTCGGCGGCAACTGATGCAACAGCTTCTACATCTGACGGATCACAGACAACAAGGCGGGCACCAGAATCACGCAGGAAATACTCCACTTCCTGCGGACGATAGGCCGTGTTGAGCGGCACGAAGACTGCACCGCGCTGCAAGCTTGCCAGATAAACGGCAAGCGCCTCGACACTCTTCTCAACGCGTACGACAATACGGTCGCCCGGTTTCACGCCTGCCCGGTCAAGTTCGGCAGCATAGTCTGCCGCCATGTCGCGCAACTTGCCATAAGTGTAGCTGGCCACACATTGGCCATCGCGATAGCTGTCAATCACCGTGCGTTCAGCGCGCTCGGCAAAACGGAAACTCTCAAAAAGATTGCTCATTTCACACCCGTTTCATGCTTGGTAGCCAACCCATCGAGAAGTTCAGCTACCGATCATCGTATTTCAGCCAAGACAATCCGTCAGACAGCGCCGTTTTCACGCAAGCGTTTCACATCTTCAGGTGTAAAGCCCAGTTCTGCAAGAATTTCCTCAGTATGTTCGCCGAGCTTCGGTGCAGGGAATTCAGGCAATGGCTTTTCGTCTGGCTGGATGATCGGCAATCGGACAAAGCGGCGGCCCGAACCTTCCGGCACTTCTGCAACCATGCCACGGTGCTGGACTTGCGGATCGTTGATTGCTTCGCTCACCGAATTGATGGCGCTGCTTGGAACATCAGCCTTGTCAAGAATATCAAGCCATTCATCACGCGTCTTTGTAAGGAAGCGCTCAATCAGGATCGGCTCCAGTTCGGCATGATGCGCCGCACGGGAGGAGCCTGTGGCAAAATGTTGAACACCAAATAGATGCTCCAGATCCATGGCCTTGCACAGACGTTCCCACTGTGCCTGTGTATCAACACAAATGGCAAGCGGCTTGTCAGCAGTAGGGAAAGCCTGGAATGGAGCAATCAGAGGATGACGGCTGCCAAGGCGTCGTGGTTCCTCGCCTGTGATGGCCGCACGTGCAATGGCGTTTTCAAGCAGGGCAAGCTGGCAATCGAGCATGGCGACATCCACGAAGGCGCCCTGGCCGATCTTGCCGCGGCGAAGCAGGTTGGCGAGAATGCCGATGACGGCAAAGAGCGAGGAGGCAATGTCGCCAATCGATGCGCCAACGCGCGCTGGTCCACGATCCGGCTCGCCGGTAATGCTCATCATGCCAGACAGCGCCTGGGCAATGACATCGAAAGCAGCGCGTCCACTGTAAGGACCCGACTGGCCGAAACCGGAAATCGATGTATAGACCAGTTCCGGATTGATCGCCTTCAGATCCTTGTAGCCAAGGCCAAGACGATCCATCACGCCAGCGCGGTTGTTTTCAACCAACACATCGGCCTTCTTTACCAGATCACGGAAGATGGCCTTGCCTTCATCACACTTCAGATTGATCGTGATCGAACGCTTGTTGCGGTTGACTGACAGGAAATAAATGCTTTCATCCTTGTCGAAGGGTGCGACAATACGTGTGAAGTCGCCCGACACCGGCCGTTCTACCTTTATGACTGTCGCGCCAAGTGCGCCAAGCACCCAGGTGCAATAAGGCCCGGAAAGCATGTGTGTGACGTCAATAACGACGATTCCGGCAAGAGGAGCATCGGGATTAGCCTGATTGCCATTGTCGGTGATTGATGAATTATCGAGCAATTGTAACCCCTTTAACGGATCATTGGGCCAAAACCATCCGGGCTGGCAAAAGGCACAAGCCGCCAGTCTCCAGTGTCAGCCGCAATGGCATTTCTTGAAGATGTATGATCAGCCTGAAACGGCTGGACAGCCCCACTATCGCCAGTCGCGAGGGCACGAACAATCAGTTAATCCCGACTTGATATGTGCACTGAATGTACGCTTTTCACAGTGCACGGCGTGGCAGTCCCAGACAGAGCAGCGAAAAGCCTAACGTGATGATGCCGGTAAAGGTAAAGACATCTGTGACCTCGAAAACAATGAGTAACAGCGCATAGACGGCAGCTGACGAAATCTGCGCCACATCACGAAACGTGTAGAAGATAGGAACCATTTCCGTTGCCTGTCTTTGCCTGAGCGCGCGCAGGAAGAGCCCATTGCCAACACTGTCGATCGCGCTCATGGCAATGGAGGCAATCATCAGAAAAGCCGCCGCAATGAAGAAGGAAACATGGCCGGCAATACCGGCGAAAATGGTCAGCAAGCCGCATGCCCCATAGGCAGCAAACATGAAGCGCCGTGGGCCATTGCGGCGCAAGACGACAGCCCAGAGCGGCACAACAAGCAAGAGGCAGGAAGTTGCCGAAATCAACGCGCCTGACCAGACGAGATCAACAGCCGAAGCAATGGCAAGAAGTGGTGAATAGGTATAGAGCATGTTCCACCACACGGCCCGCCCCACAGCAAGGAGCCAGGCCGTACGCATGCCATGCGATGCGATGAAGCGTTTGAGCACGTTGGAAGAGTTGGAAGAGCGGGTTCTGTCCGCGCCAGGAATGGGCCTCGTGCTCTGCCTGTTTCCCAGTGAGCCAACGCTGATACGCATGATCAGCCAGGCAACAAGTCCGCAGCCGCTTGCAGTCAAAACTGCAAGTGATCCCATATTGTTGTGCATCATGACCGAGGCCAAGAAGGGGGCAACCACAAAGCCAACCCCACCATACATGACCCGCTGCGATTCATAATGACCACGCAAAGTGCGTGGCACGGCACGCATAGCGGCAAAGCCTGCCGCCCCTTCAAACAAAGCGGACATAAGCACATGGGCAACCACGGCTGGCACCAGTGTCCATTTCCATGGCAGAAACAAGAAGACCGCCATGAGGACGGCACTCAAAAGCCCGAAATGGACTGCGAGATCCTGACCATAACGGGCAAGCAGCCTTGGCATGAACAGGCTGGTACAAAAGGCAAGGCAGCTTGCAATGAGATAGATGACGCTGACCTCACCCGCACTGCCAAGCCGCTCATAGGCTGCAACCGGGATGACCACCACAAGAAAGCAGCGGGCAAAGACAGCCATCATGTGAAACAGCAATATCCCCCGCAATCTTGTTGCAGGGGACAGGGGCAATTTGCCCTGCAAGGCCGCAATGAGACCCATAAGACAGGATCAGTCGCGAGCGAGGATCTGGCAGTTCTGTTCTGGCAGTTCCAGCGTGACGATGTCACCAACGACCGGACGAAACTGCGGCTGGATGAAGGCACGCATGGTTTCACCTGTTTCCAGCTCGACCAGAATGTCGCGACTTTCACCAAGATAGGAAGAACGCAAGACTTTGCCGGTCAGGCAATTGTCAAAGGCGCTCTTGTTGTCAACCAGCCTGACGAGACCGGGACGAATGATGAGCGCGACGTCCTGGCCTGCGACCCTTTGGCTGCGATCCGTACCCTTGATGAGGCTGGAACCGATGCGTACGGCACCGTGTCCGGCTGAAACGGCAGGAATCGTGTTGTTGTTGCCTATGAAGGAAGCAACAAAGATGTTGGCCGGTGTATCGAAGACTTCTTCCGGTGAGGCAAACTGCTGCAGCTCACCCATTTTCATCACCGCGATACGGTCAGCGGTTACCAGCGCCTCGGACTGGTCATGCGTAACATAGACAGTGGTGATGCCCAGTTCGTCATGAACGCGGCGGATCTCAAACCGCATTTCCTCGCGCAGTGCTGCGTCAAGATTGGAGAGCGGTTCGTCGAGAAGCAGGATCTTCGGCTGCACGGCAAGGGCGCGGGCCAGTGCAACGCGTTGCTGCTGACCACCGGAAAGCTCCGATGGATAGCGATCCGCCAGATGTCCGAGGCGCACGGTATCAAGCGCGCGCCTTGTGCCGGTCTCGACATCGGCACGCGAAAGCTTGCGCAGTTTCAGGCCAAAGGCAATGTTTTCGGCAACCGTCATATGCGGCCAGACGGCATAGTTCTGGAACACCAGCGAAATGCCGCGCTTTTCCGGCGGAATGACGCCATCAGCATGGGAAAGCAGCGTGTCGCCGGTCCAGATTTCACCGGAGGTCACCGTCTCGAAGCCCGCCAGCAACTGCAGCGTGGTGGACTTGCCGCAGCCGGAAGGCCCAAGCAGGGCAAGCAGATGCCCGTCCTGCAGTTCGATATTGAGATTACGAACCGCGTGGTAGTTACCAAAGCTCTTGTTCAGGTTCTTGATGCGAATATCGCTCATGGGTGGGCTCCGGTCTTAGACGCTATTGCTGGTACGACGGCTGCCCTGTCCGACCAGAAGGCGGGCAAGAAGCACGATCACAATCGTACCGGCGAGAAGGACGATGCTAGTTGCAGCCACGGCCTCATAGCGACCGCCATCCTTGAAGTTGTAGATAAGGGTGGTCATCACATTGGTCTTCGGCGAGACAAGGAAGATTGCAACCGAAAGCTCACGGATGATCGGGATGAATACAAGCAGCCAGCCCGAGACCAGACCCGCGCGCATGAGCGGTACGGTGATTCTGGTAAAGGTGCGGATTTCACCGGCGCCAACGCTGCGGGCTGCCCGCTCCAGATCCGGGCTGATGCCCTTGATGGTGGCCGCCCCTTGCGAATAGGCAATCGGCAGGAAGGTGGCAATGAAAGCTGCAATCACCAGAATTCCGGAACCATAGAGGTTGAATGGCGGACGGGTATAGGCAGAGAAATAGCCGACCGAAAGCACGATGCCCGGAATGATGATAGGAATGGTGGCAAGCGCACCCAGAACCGCAGCTCCACGCATCAGACGGCGTTCGGACAGATAGGCAACCACGACGCCAAGCAACATGCAGAAGGAGGCAGCGATACCGGCATAGACGAGCGAATTGACAATGGCGCGCTTGGTTTCGGCATTGTCGATCAATGCCCAGCGGTACCATTCAAGCGTAAAGTTGCCGGCGACCGGGCCCATGCCCCAAGCCTTTGACAGCGAAACAAGAAGGAGCACCGCATAAGGCAGGATAACCGCCGTAACCGGCACGATCATGGCAAAGAGGAAGCCAATCCAGCGGGCACCACGGCCAAGCTCGACCAGACGCGTGCGGCGGCTCTTCCCACCAATGGTGGTGAACTGCTTCCGGCCCAGAATGCGCTTTCGGACATAGAAAAGAACGGCGGTGACAAGCACCAGCGGCATGCAGTAGGCTGCCGAGAGATAGATCTCCGGCGGAAACATCTGGTAAAATTCGGCCAGCTGCGTGGTGACGACCGGAATGCGCGCAGGCGTGAGCAGGAAGGCTGGCACACCAAACAGTGTCATACCCTGGATGAAGGAGAGGATGAAGCCGACGAGGAAGGCGGGGCTTGCCAGAGGTATGGTGATCGACATCATGGTACGCCATTTACCGGCACCAAGCGTCTGGGCGGCATCCTCCAGTTCGACAGCCATTTCATCAAAAGCGCTTGAAACCAGCGCGAATGTATAGGGCACTGTATAAATCGTGCAGACGAAGATCGTGCCGATGAGTGTATAGATATTGAAGAGTGGTTCGGCTGAGCCGGTCAGATACATGAAGCCAGTATTGAGCCAGCCAGAACGCGGAGCGGCAAGCAGGATCCAGCCAAGCGCACCAACAAAGGACGGCGTAACAAAGGCTGCCATGGTCAGCGCACGAACCAGACCCCGAAAGGGCATGTTGGACCGCGAGACCAGCCAGGCCAAAGGCACACCGATAAGAGTGGAGAACAGCGCGACCAAGGAGGCCAGCAGCAGCGAATTCAGCATGGGCTGAATGAGCGACATGCTTGAGAAAATGCGCTGGTAATTGGCAAGCGTCAGTGCCTGCGTCTTGTCATCGTGGAGAGAGTTCCAGACAATCCATCCCAGCGGATGAGCAATCAGAAGCAGCAATGCTGCTACAACAATTGCAATCACGATGTAACGGGGGAAGCGCTCGAAAAAAGCGCGGCGACTGGTTGCAGCCGCTTCTTGCAGGGTTCCGGATGAAACAGTCATTCACGGCTCAATTTCTGTTTGTCGGTTGCGGTCTCTTCCCTCCCGCAACCGCCATTGGATCAGGATCGTAGAAAAACGCTGCCGTTAAACGACAAGTTCTTTCCATTTAGCGATAGCTTCTTCCATCGCCTGCGGCAGATTTTCAGTCGGGTTGCGATACCAGTTGATGGAATTAAGCGTCAGGCCACCATTCCACGGCACACTGGTATTGAGCGTCGGCCAGTAATTGGCAGCCAGTACCTGCGAAACCTCAGGCGAATAGAGAAATTCGTTAAAGAGCTGGCCTGCATTCGGATGCGGCGCCTTGGCAGGGATGCCGGTGATGCCGAGATTGAGAATGGTGCCATCTTCCGGTAGGGTGACATCAATCGGGTTACCTGCAGCTTTCTGGCCAAGCGTGTAGCTGTATGGTGCGGCCGCACCAATCTTGCGCTCACCAGAGAGAATATCGGTGACGGTATCAACACTCGACTGGCCGATCTTCGGCTTCTGCTTGGCGAATTCACGCAGGAAATCATCGCCGTACTTGGCCAGCATCGCGACAACCCAGTGGGCAACGTCGCCGGAATGGGCCGGGCTGCCCGAGCAGATTTCGCCCTCGAATTTGCCGCTGACCATATCCTGCCACGACTTCGGACCTTCAATGGCCGATGAACGGTTGATGCAGATGATGCTGATTGCGCCCAGATGGAACATGTTGTCCGGATCGAGGTGGCGGAAAGCTTCCGGGATCACATCGGCATTCGGAACCGTATAGGGACGCAGTGCGCCAACAGCCTTCAGCTCAGCGAAATGCAGCGCATTGGTGGTGCCAAGCGAGTCACATTGGACGGCGTCATTCTGCATTTCAAGGCGCAGACGGGTATAGACCGTCTGTGAAGCCTGACGCAGGAGATTGACATTGATACCCGGATACTTTGCCTTGAAGGCGGCAACGATGTCATCCATCGTCTTCTGCTCATAGGAACCCCAGTAGAGGTTTAACTCACCTTCAGCCTTAGCCGCTTCATAGAGCGCATTCTCCTGTGCTTTCGAGATGCGCATTCCGCCAAACGCAGCCATGCCTGCTGCGGCAGAAACTGTCAGAAAACCTCTGCGGGTTAATCCCTGCATTACCCTCACTCCTTTGGTGCATGTTTCACGCTTATATCTGCAAAGGTTAAATTTGCTGCCGTACGAAACAAGCAGTTTGCTGGCGGCCAATTGGTGCAGTAAAGGTACATATGCACAAAGAAAGGCCGCTCCAGTCCAGACTGGAGCGACTGTTATAGCATCATCTAATAAGCTGGATCTCAACCCGCAATGCACGAATTATTGCACGGGTGAGAGACAATCCTTCAGCGATTTTGCCAGATTGCGGATGAGCTGCGGATAAAGCTCTGGCCCCGGTTCCAGATCTGCCCCAAGCGGGTCGAGCACACCGGTTTTGGCATTGGTGCCTTCAATGATCGTATTGACCAGACGAGACTCGAATTGCGGCTCGGAGAAGACACAAACCGCGCCTGATTGTACAATCTTTTCATTAATTTGGCGGAGTCTTGCTGCGCCTGGCGCCTTTTCGGGGCTCACCGTGATAGAGCCAACCGCATTCAGCCCGAAACGATTTTCGAAATACTGATAGGCATCATGGAAAACGATAAAGGGCTGGCCCCTGACCGGCTCCAGCTCGGCTGCCACCTGTTTTCCCAATGCGGCAAGCCCTGCACGATAGGCCTTGGCATTGTCCTGATAAAGCCGCGCATGTTCCGGATCTATTTCGCTGAGCCTTGCGGCAATATCTGTCACAAGCGCTTCAGCATTGTCGGGATCAAGCCAGAAATGCAAGTCATGATCTGCATGTACATGGTCATGCCCAGCATGCTCGGCATGGCTTTTATGACTGTCAGGGTGTTCATGGTCATGATCATGGCCACCCTCATGATGCTGATCATGCCCCCCCTCCTCGCCATGATCATGCGCTTCAAACGGTCCACCCTCACGAAATGGCAGTTTTTTCAATCCTTTAGCAGTTCCAAGTTCCACGATTTCAGAGCCCTGCCCCAAGGTCTCGATGGGTTTGGCCAGAAATGTCTCAAGCCCCGGCCCTGCCCAGAAAATGACCCTTGCCTTCTGCATGGCATCGGCATCAGACGGTTTCATCGAATAGCTGTGAGCCGAGCCTGCGCCCTGAACAATGAGCTTTGGTTCATCAACACCCTTCATGACTGCGGCAACGAGCGAATGCAACGGCTTGATCGACACCACCACACCTTCGAACCCGGCCGCCTTAGAGGAAGAGGAAAGGGCAAAACCAAATGCCATCGCAAGCAGGAACGCACTGATGCTTCCATGCCAGCTTGAACCCGTTCTTGTGCCCCAGTCAGTGGTTTTCTTGGTCAGACAGAGAGACTTCATTGCCTTGCTTTCTGGAAAAATCGATGAAGAATGATATGTTATTTTATTACAGTTGCGTTACTCTATAACGTATGGCATAAGTCATATCAAGCCTGTTTCTCACGCACCCGAATTCGCAATATTTCGGACATTGCCTGATAAGTGACATTGCGTAATTCCATCGGGATGACACTGCCTGTCCTATTGTCAGGGCAGACTGCCATCTGGAATGGTGACCACGTGGCCGTGAAAACAGGATCCTGACAATAAATACTCATGAAAATGGCTGATAATGTGCGCCAAGCCCAGTTTACATAATAAAGAGCCACTGATTGCACTCAACAATGCCGGTGTGTGTCGCGATGGCCGCTGGCTGGTGCGCAATGTCGACCTGACGATCAGCTCGGGCGAAATCGTGACCCTGATAGGTCCCAATGGTGCGGGCAAAAGCACCACCGCCAAGCTGGCTTTGCACATCATTCGGCCGGATGAGGGTGAGGTCATTCATGCGCGGGATTTGCGCATCGGTTATGTGCCACAGAAGATCCATATCGACCGCACCATGCCCTTGACGGTCGAGCGGCTGATGACGCTGACAGGGCCCCTCAAACGGGATGAGCTCATGGCCGCCCTTGAACTTGTCGGCATCAGCCACCTTATCCATGCCGAGATTGCACATCTGTCTGGCGGTGAGATGCAACGCACGCTGATGGCGCGCGCCATTGCCCGCAAACCTAATGTGATGGTACTGGATGAGCCTATGCAAGGTATTGATTTTTCAGGTGAGTCTGATCTCTATGGGCTGATTGCAAGGCTGCGCGATGAAACCGGTTGCGGCATTCTGCTGATCTCCCACGACCTGCACATGGTCATGGCCGCGACCGACCGTGTGCTTTGCCTCAATGGCCATGTCTGCTGTTCGGGCAGCCCCGGCGTCGTTTCTGCAAGTCCGGAATATATGGCGCTGTTTGGCAGCCGTGCCGCATCGCCGCTTGCGCTCTACCAGCATAATCACGACCATACCCATCTGCCCGACGGACGCGTGCTGCACGCCGATGGCACAGTGACTGACCATTGCCACAAGCATGATGGTCATCACCATGAGCACGAGCATGGGACCGGCCTCAGACACCACGGGGACCTGAACCGTGCTTGATGATTTCCTCACCCGAGCCCTCATTGCCGGCATTGGCCTTGCCATCACCACCGGGCCGCTTGGCTGTTTCATTGTCTGGCGCCGCATGGCCTATTTTGGTGATACGATGGCGCATTCGGCCCTGCTTGGCGTTGCGCTTGCGTTGATCCTTGATCTCAATCTGATGCTGGGTGTCTTTGTCGTTACGCTTGCCATTTCCGGCGTTCTGCTTTTGCTGCAACGGCGCAATTCGCTGTCAGCGGACTCACTGCTTGGCATTCTCTCACATGCCACCCTGTCACTTGGCCTAGTGATCGTGGCTTTCATGACCTGGATCCGCTTTGATCTCTTGTCCTTGCTGTTTGGCGACATTCTGGCCGTATCACGCAGCGACATTGCAATCATTTATGCCGGTGGCGCGCTGGTTCTGGCTGTCCTTGCCGCAATCTGGCGCCCGCTTCTCGCCTCGACGGTGAGCGAGGACATTGCCCATGCCGAAGGCTTGAACCCTGCCCTTTCGCGCATCATTTTCATGCTGTTGCTGGCAATTGTTATTGCCATTGCAATGAAGATTGTTGGTATATTGCTGATTACAGCCTTGCTGATCATTCCTGCTGCAACAGCACGTCGTTTCGCAACAACGCCCGAACAAATGGCGTTCCTTGCGGCACTGATTGGTGTGGCAGGTGTTGTCGGCGGACTTTACGGGTCGGTTCAGTTCGACACCCCATCAGGCCCATCGATTGTTGTTGCGGCACTGATTGTTTTCATTCTGGGATTGCTGCCAGCAAACAGACGCAAGACTTCATCGGAGCAGATTGCCAAATGAGCCATCATCACCATCACATACCGTATGAACTGACCCGCAATCAGTCACTCGTCTATGAGGTGTTGTCCAAGGCGGAAGGCCCATTAAGCGCCTATACAATTCTTGACCAGCTACGTGATGAAGGCTTTCGCGCGCCCTTGCAGGTTTATCGCGCGCTGGAAAAGCTGCTCGATTACGGCCTGATCCACCGGCTGGAAAGCCTCAACTCCTTTGTCGCCTGCTCACAATCGCAATGTCATCGGCATGGGCTGACAGCCTTTGCGATTTGCGAACAATGTGGACAGGTCACCGAATTTTCAGACGCTGCGATTGAAAATCTTGTTGAGGCCTGGGGGCTGCAAAATGGCTTCAAGGCCAGCAAAACCACGCTTGAGCTGCGCGGCGTCTGTGAAAAATGCGGCTCACATTAGGGCAATCCAGGTTTTCACAGAAATGCTATTGCGCCAGCATATTGGTTTTCCGCGGTTTCAGGCGGAAAACCGGTTCCCACCTTTCCTGAAGCGGCTATAGGCGCGTGATCGCTTGATTTGATAAAATGGCACCGAAATGGCAGGCAAATTGCTGTGTCGGGCCGCCCAAACGGAATGTAGAGCATTCCATATGCTCTGATATGCTCAGAATCAATGGAATGCTCTATGCTCCCCTCATACAGACTCATCCCAAACCAGCGCGCCGTTTGGGAAAGAAAAGCAGATGACCTTGAGCAAAAGTATCCGAAGCAAGCGCGCTGACTCTTCACCAGTTCGACCATACCAGTTCCAGCCATGGCTTCGAATTAGGACTGTACGGCCAGCTCACAACGCAGATATCATGCTGCGCCATCCAGCCAGCCGTCAGAGAAGATGGCGAACCTCCGGCATTTCGATGATGCCAAGAGACAGGGCCGTTGCGACTGCCGACGTTCTGTTGGAACAGTTGAGCTTGATCTTGGCATTCTGAAGATAGGTCACCACCGTCCAGCGGGCAATGTTCAGAATTTCCGCAATCTCGGCATCCGTCTTGCCATTGGCTGCCCAGCTCAGGCAATCGATCTCGCGCGGCGTAAGCAGGCTTACGATAGACCGCACATCATGCGCACCGCAAATGGCATTCTGGATCGTTCCAGAATAGCTCAGCAGGCGTGGACGCATCTTGGCAATAAATTCTTTGCGATCCTGGTCGCCAATATCGAAAGTGAAAACCGTATGGCCGATAACCCCCTTGGAATTGCAGGCCGAAGCACCCACGAACAGATTGCCAAGACCATGTTTTTCAGCATCACTGTAAAGTTCAGCGGCTGCTGAATCCGGCCCATGGCCCTCCATGATGTCGCATACGACAGAAGTGCCATCCGAACAGTTCAAAGGCGAATTCTCCTGGAATACAGGATCAATGCTGAAATAGTTTTTTGCCGAGTAACGCGCTATCCAGGCAGATGGCACCGTCAGAATTACCGTCAGATCCGATGAATTCGGCTTCGGCGTTTCATTGATACGTCCATGATACGTATGAATGATGTGACGACAATTTATTTCGTCACGAATGTGCGTTAACAGCGCCAGGGTATCGTTTTGAAACGCTGATCCGAAAAAAGTCTTCTTAAAGTTTGGGAAGTGTATCAGATCAAGACTCATTTATATTATCCTTACAAATATATTCATGGGCAACGTAAGTATTAGAGACCCTCCCGCTGAATTGCTCTCAATGAATTTGACAACTAAAAAATAATGGCAAACCGTATTTTTTTTGCAACTCGCAAACAATTTAGTGCAATTTTCTGGTGGCTATAACTCAAAAGAATGTGGCAGATATTGGTCAAAATCGCCGGATTCTGCGATTGACAGCCAGATAGACTGATTCGATAATAAGATATTATAATTTCTATGTTTTTTGATATGCCCTGAAGAAGAAGTCGATGGCGGATTCGACGTTTTCGCGTATGGCCTCATCACTGGGCGGCTCACTCATGGCACCAAACAGGCGGGGCCTGTAAAAGCCTGTCAGAAAAAGATCCGATAATTGTGCGGCTGCTTTCATTGGATCCAGTTTTACTAGTTCACCGGCAGTAATCATGCGTTCTATATAGTCCGCCATGATGGTCAGACTGCGTTTTGGCCCGCGTTCATAGAATTTTGCCGCCAGTTCCGGCTTGCGTTCACTGACACCTATGACAATCCGTTGCGCGCGAATCGCAGTCGGCGACGTAATCAGCTTCACCATGGCGACGCCGAATTCGATCAGCTCCTGGCGATTCGAAAAGCCCTTCTCAATGGTCGCCAACAATTCGCCGAAGGTAGTTTGGCGGTAATGGTCGCACAAGGCAACGAACAGATCTTCCTTGCTGTTGAAATAAACGTAGATCGTCCCCTTGGACACGCCAGCCTCACGCGTAATATCGTTCATGCTGGCCGCATCAAAGCCCATACGCAGGAAGACTTTCTTTGCTCCTTCAAGGATTTGCTGGCGTTTGACCGGATCCTGACCAGCCGCAGGACGCGTACGGGCACAGTCTGGCGACAGGCAATCATCCGCCGCCATGGCATGTTCCTGTTCCATTCTTTCGGACTGGCATATACCATCAGGCTGACGTTCGGATATCGAACCAGCTGATTTACCACAGTCGTCCAGATCCATTGCAGCACCGTTCACTAAACCGATCAGTTCGATTATCTCTTGATATGAGGGCTGGAGTGGACTAAGTCAACATCGAACCAATTGGTTCAATCCCGTTCAATTTGAGAGATTGACTGATGCCCGCCTCCAAGTCTCTAGAACAGGCAGATATACGCGCGTTCCCTGCAGACAAGCATTCTGGAACCATGCCTCCCTCTCCTGACCCTGAAGCCTATGCAAAGAGTGGCACGTCCGGTGAGATACAGCCTGCAGCGAAAAAGAGCATCAGCAAACGCTTCATATTGTCAGGGCTGCTCACCGTCGCAGTCGCTGCCGGCCTCTGGTACGGATATGACTGGTGGACAGTCGGCCGTTTCATGGTTTCGACGGACGACGCCTATGTACAGGGTGACATCGCCTCGATCTCGCCCAAGGTGACGGGTTATATTGATCGCATCGATATTGTCGCCAATCAGGAGGTCAAGGCAGGCGATATCCTGTTCCAGCTTGATGACGGCGACTACAAGATTGCCCTTGATGAAGCCGAAGCAAGGCTTGCAACCCAGAAGCAGACGCTAGCACGCATTCAGGCGCAGAAGCTTGCAGCCGAAGCCACATTGCAACAGGCAGAAGCCGAACAAAAGGCTGCCAAGGCCGTCCTGACCAATGCGCAAGCCACGATCGACCGCGTACAGAAACTGCATGCAACGCGCTTTGTCTCAAAGGCAGAACTGGACAATGCCCAGTCCGCCCTGGATCAGGCGCAGGCCAAGTTTGACAGCGCAGAGGCACTGGTCGCCTCGGCCAAGGCCAATGTTGCCGTCCTGCAGGCGCAATATGATGAAACCGCAAGCGTGACGCGCTCGCTGGAACTTGCACGCGACAAGGCCGCACGAGATCTGTCATTCACGACCTTGCGTGCGCCATTTGACGGCGTGATCGGCAATCTTTCCGCCAAGAAGGGCGACCTTGTTTCCGCCGGCCAGAAGATTGCGGCACTGGTGCCTATTCACGAACTCTATGTCGACGCCAATTACAAGGAAACGCAACTGGCCCACATCAAGCCTGGCGCAACCGCCCATATCAGGGTGGATGCCATTGAAGGCGACCGTTTTGAAGGCAAGGTCGTTTCCATTTCACCGGCTTCGGGCGCGGTTTTCTCATTGCTGCCGCCAGAAAATGCCACCGGCAATTTCACCAAGGTCGTGCAACGTGTGCCCGTGCGCATCGAAGTGCCACAGGAAGCCCTCAAGACCGGCAAGATCCGGGCTGGCCTGAGCGTGATCGTCGATATTGATACGCGCACCTCACCAGAGACAGACAGCCATTAACGAAATGCCGCGGCAGCCCTTGCCGCGCATTGTTGATCAAACGCATGTCTCCCGCAGCCGGATTGCGCTTTTGGAAGACGTGCCTGCTCATTTTCTTTCGGAGCGCCAGAATGTCCGCTGACACACCAATCGGCAATGCTGCACCAGCCCTGCCGGGAAAAGAAGAAAGCGTCGACATCAAAAAGGCCATCGGCTTCATGGCCATGGTCTTTGGCATGTTCATGGCCATTCTGGACATTCAGATCGTCTCGGCCTCGCTTGCTGAAATTCAGGCCGGTCTTGGCGCCAGTTCCGACGAAATTTCCTGGGTGCAGACATCCTATCTGATCGCCGAAGTGATCATGATCCCGCTGTCGGGTTTTCTGGGACGCCTGCTTTCAACGCGCGTTCTGTTTTCATTATCAGCGGCCGGTTTCACCATCGCCAGCATATTGTGCGCGACGGCAAGCAGCATCAATGAAATGATCGTCTATCGCGCCATCCAGGGCTTTATTGGCGGCGGCATGATCCCAAGCGTGTTTGCCGCAGCCTTTACCATTTTTCCGCCGTCAAAACGCTCCGTCGTGTCCCCCATGATCGGCCTGGTTGCCACCATGGCCCCAACGGTCGGCCCGACGATAGGCGGTTATCTCAGCCATACATTCTCGTGGCACTGGCTGTTTCTGGTCAATGTTGGCCCTGGCATCATCGTTACCATCGCCTGCTGGAACCTGATCGATTTCGACAAGGGCGACAAATCCCTGCTCGACAAATTCGATTGGTGGGGGCTGCTTGGTATGGCTGCCTTTCTCGGCTCGCTGGAATTTGTACTGGAAGAAGGCCCCCAGAATGACTGGTTTGAGGATGAATATATCCTGATCATGTCGATCGTTCTTCTCATTGGCGCCCTCGTCTTCTTCTATCGTGTCTTTACCGCTGAACAGCCCATTGTCGAATTTCAGGCTTTCCGAAACATCAATTTCTCCTTTGGCTCACTGTTTTCCTTCGTCATGGGTGTCGGACTTTATGGCCTCACCTATCTCTACCCACTCTATCTCGGCAGTGTGCGCGGATATGATTCATTGATGATCGGTGAGGCGCTGTTTGTCAGTGGCCTTGCCATGTTCTTCACTGCCCCCGTTGCAGGCTTTCTATCTGCTCGCATGGATCCGCGTCTCATGATGATGATCGGCTTCATCGGCTTTGCTGCCGGCACATGGATGGTGACGGGCCTTACCAAGGACTGGGATTTTGACGAGCTGCTTGTGCCGCAGATACTGCGCGGCTGCTCGCTGATGATCTGCATGGTGCCGATCAACAATATCGCGCTTGGCACGCTGCCACCGCAGATGATGAAAGGGGCGTCCGGTCTCTTCAACCTGATGCGCAATCTGGGGGGAGCTGTTGGTCTTGCCGTCATCAATACGCTTCTGACGGAACGACGCGACTTGCACTATGCCCGTCTTGCCGAACATGTGCGCTGGGGTAATCCGGAAGCGGAATCGCTTCTGGCCAAGCTGACGGCGAAATACAATTCCGCGGGTCTGGATGGTGCCACCATTGCCCTCAAGAAGCTTTCCGGCATGGTGCTGCAGCAGGCAACCCTGCTTTCATTCATCGATGTGTTCCACATATTGACGCTGATGTTTGTAAGCCTTGCTGTGCTTGCCATGCTGGTGAAGAAGCCACCTGACAATTCAGCAGGTGCCGGCAGTCATTAGGATTGTTTCCAAAATCAGGAACAAAATCTGATCTGCCTATGGACGATCGTTTACTTTCCTGTAGAAATAAATCTCAGTAATCGAAAAGCGGAGACAGAAATGAAGCTGGGACTCTTGATGAAAAAATTCACCGCTGCAGCAGCAGGTCTTGCAATTGCTGCAAGTACGGTTTCTGTTGCAGATGCTTGCACACGTCTGGTCTATCTTGGCGCTAATAACCATGTCATTACCGGCCGCTCGATGGACTGGCGCACCGATGTGGGAACCAATCTGTGGGTTTTCCCACGCGGTATGGAGCGTTCCGGCGAAGCTGGTCCGAATTCCATCAAGTGGACATCCAAGTACGGCAGCGTGATTGCCACCGGCTATGATGTTTCCACCACAGATGGTATGAATGAAAAAGGGCTTGTCGCCAATCTTCTGTGGCTGGCAGAATCCAAATATCCGGAATTCGATGACAGCAAGGGCCCGGGCCTGACCATTGCTGCCTGGGCGCAATATGTGCTCGATAATTTCGCGACAGTTGCCGAAGCCGTCGATGCACTGGAAAAAGAACCTTTTGTCATTGTCACCGACAAGGTTCCAGGCATGGACCGTCTGGCAACGCTGCATCTGTCGATTTCGGATGCAAGCGGTGACAGCGCCATCATCGAATATATCGATGGCAAGCAGGTCATCCACCACAGCCGTGACTATCAGGTCATGACCAATTCACCAATCTTCGAGAAACAGCTTGCGCTCAATTCCTACTGGAAGGAAATTGGCGGCACGGTATTCCTGCCTGGCACCAACCGCGCCTCTGACCGTTTTGCCCGCGCCTCCTTCTATGTCAACGCCATTCCAAAAACCGAAAATGTCAAGGAAGCCATTGCCAGCGTCTTTGGCGTGACCCGCAATGTCTCGGTGCCTTACGGCATTACCACACCAGACCAGCCAAACATTTCGTCCACGCGCTGGCGCACAGTCTCCGACCAGAAACACCTCATCTATTTCTTTGAATCGGCACTGACGCCAAATGTGTTCTGGGTTGACCTCAACACGCTTGACTTTTCCGAAAAGGGAAAAGTGCTCAAGCTCGACCTTGGACCGGAACAGACCAATGTCTTTTCCGGTGTCGTCAATGACAAGTTCAAGGAATCTGAACCGTTCAAGTTCCTCGGCCTGTAACTGGCCCAAAACAAAAGCCCGGCTTTTCCGCCGGGCTTTTCTGTCTCATCGCGTCACACTCACATGGTGCGGATCTTACGCGCTGTTGTCTGCAACAGCTTGAAGGCCTCATAGCGACTTTCATGCCAGGCAAGCACAGCGTCATTTGGCCGGTTGATCGCTCCCAGTTCCGACATTGCACTCATCGCCGTTCCAAGGTCCGGATAGGCCTTTGCTGCAACTGCACCCAGCATGGCGGAGCCAAGCAGAACAGGTTCCGGTGAGGTTGAAGCGGCAATGGCAAGCCCTGTCGTATCGGCCAGAATCTGACGCACGAGATTCGAGCGCGCCGCACCGCCACTGACCACAATCGTATCGGTATGAATGCCCTTGGCTTTTTGCGCTTCGACAATCTGGCGGGCACCATAGCCAAGGCCGCAAAGGCCTGCAAGATAAAGTGCGGTCAGGCTGGCCAGATCGGCATCAAGTGTCAGACCGGCAATGATGGCGCGAGCATCCGGATCGGCAAAAGGCGCACGATTGCCCAGAAATTCCGGCACGACATGAATGTCCGCGACAATCTGAGCCACATTGGCAGCGCCACCCAGCCTTTCAACCTCTGCCGCCAAACTGTCGGCCAGTCCCATACCTTTTTCCGCCGCCAGCCTTTCCGCTTCCGGCGCAAATGGATGCATGTGAATCAGATGATCGATCGCAGCGCCAGCCGCTGATTGCCCGCCTTCATTGAGCCATGTACCCGGCACCATGGCCGAGTAATACGGGCCCCAGACGCCATCGACAAAAACCGGCTCTGTCGTCGGCGTCATGGTGCAGGCGGATGTACCGAACACATAGGCCATGCGCGAAAGAAGCGTGCCCGCATCACCGCGCGCACCAATCGTCCCCACGCCACCGGCATGGGCATCGATCAGACCGGATGCAACGGCAATGCCAGGCTTCAAGCCAAGATCATGGGCCGCAGCCTCGCTCAACTGACCAAGATAATCACCGCCGGGGCGAACTTCCGTGCCGATGCGCTTGAAACCTTCATCGGCCAGTTCATTGAGCCCGATCTGGCGGAAATAGCCCTCATCCCAGCGGTTTTCATGCGCAAGATAGGTCCATTTGCAGGTGACCGTGCAGGCCGAGCGTGCAAGGCTGCCACATGATTTCCAGGTCAGAAAATCAGCCAGATCAAAGAACTGCCATGCCGCCTGATAGGTCTCCGGCTTGTTTTCCTTCAGCCACAGGATCTTTGGCGTTTCCATTTCCGGCGAAATGGTGCCACCGACATAATCCAGAACCTTCGCCCTGGTTGCATTGATGCGTTCTGCCTGACCGACGGCGCGATGATCCATCCAGACGATGATATTGCGTTCGGGATCATTGGAAGGGCTCACCGAGATCGGCTTGCCTCCCTCACCCAGCACGACCAGCGAGCAGGTAGCATCATAGCCGATGCCGGCAATGGCAGCAGCATCCACGCCGGATTTTTCCACCGCCTCGCGCACGCTTGCGCAGACTGCCTGCCATATATCATTGCTGGACTGTTCAACGACGCTCCCAGCCTCGCGCCACATCTTGATGTCACGCTTGGCGGAGCCAAGCATTTCACCCTTGGCGTCGAAAAGGCCGGCACGCGCACTGCCCGTGCCGACATCAACGCCGAGAAAATACTGTGCCATGTCTTTTCCCGTCCTTGCGTTTCCGTCAGAGATCAAGGCTCTGTGGCAGGATGACAAGATCACGAATGGTGATATTGCGCGGACGGCTCAGCATGAACATCACGCATTCGGCGACTTCCTTGGCTTCCATCAGGCTACCTGCAGCCAGCGCTTCTTCAAGCTTGGCCTTTGGCCAATCGCTTATGAGCGCGGTAACGACCGGGCCCGGCAGCACACCGCCAACGCGGATGCCATGTGGTGCGACCTGACGGCGAACCGTATGGATGAAAGCCTGAACGGCATGTTTGGAAGCAGTATAGATCGGCTCCCAGATGACAGGAACAACGCCTGCGACCGAGCTTGTCATCAGGATATCGCCGGACTTGCGTTCCATCATGTGCGGCAGAACCTCACGCACCGAGCGGAAAGCGGCATTGATGTTGAGGTTCAGCATGCGATCCCACTGATCCGGATTGCCTTCCCACAGCGGGCCGCCAATATAGGAACCGGCATTTGCGTAGAAAATGTCGAGATGATCTGCCTGAGCCAAAATCTGCGGCATCATGGTCGAGACAGATTCCGGATTGAGCAGGTCGATCACGATCGGCCTGGCATTGGCACCAAGCTCGGCGCATTTTTCAGTCAGAGCCTTTTCATCACGGTCAATAAGGAAAACCGTCATGCCGGCTTCCACCATATGCTTTGCGCACTCAAAGCCGATGCCCGATGCCGCACCCGTGATTGCTGCAATTTTGCCGCTGAGATCCTGAGCCATTTCAATTGTCCTTCCAAGAAGCATGTCGGCAAGGATGCGCCAGAACATGCGTGAAACCTAAGGTCAGGGCATTTCCAGAAAAAAGGCATAAGCGAAATGCCCACATGCAGTCAGGCCGGTCAGCCGAAATCGAGACTGCTTGAAACTGCAACGGGGCGGCTGATCGGCCGCCCCGGAAATTGTCATCAGGCGCGGCCGTGCGACTGGCGTGAGCGCCGGGCAAGCGAGTCAACAATGACTGCGATTGCAAGAACTGCACCGGTGATCATGTAGCGAAGCGCAGACGACAGGTCGAGCAGCGTCAGACCACTGGCGATCGACTGGATCACGATGATACCGAGAAGTGCCGACCATGCACTGCCACGACCACCGAACAGGCTGGTGCCTCCGATGACGGCTGCGGCAATGGCATTGAGGTTGACGTCCCCCGTACCGGCCTGCTGGCTGGACGAGGCAAGACGCGCAGCAGCCAGAACGCCACCGGTTGCGGCAAGCGTCGAGCAGGCCATGAAAGCCGAAATATAGATGAAACTGACATTGATACCGGCACGGCGTGCGGCTTCCTTGTTGCCACCAACCGCATGCATGGCGCGGCCCCAGCTGGTACGGGTCAGGGCATAATTCATCGCAACGACCAGCGCGACAAAGAAGCCGAACATCCACGGCACGCCACGCGACGTATTGAGATACCAGACAACGCCAACAAGCAGCAGCGTGACGACAATCGCCTTCAGGGCGATACCGGCGGTGGAGGCAGCTGACAAGCCTGCCGCCTTGCGGCGCTGCGCCGAACGGAAGCCGCTCAGGAACATTGCCAGACCGGCCAGAATGACAAGGCCATAGGAAATGAAGGCCGGCATGACGAGAAGCTGGCCGAAAGTGACAAGCCACGAGCCATAAGGCAGGTTGATCGAGCCGGTATTGCCAAGCAGATAAAGCTGCATGCCGAGGGCGGCAAGCAGGCCGGACAGCGTTGAGACAAAGCTCGGCATGCTGAAGCGGTTATAGAGCGTGGCATAGACAAGGCCGATCACGGAACCGGTGCAGATGGCGGCAATGATGGCGGCTGCGACATTCCAGCCATGATTGACCCAGAGCACGCCAACGATTGCCGAGGCAAGACCGCTGACCGAGCCGACCGACAGATCGATTTCACCCAGCATCAAGACGCAGACAATGCCAAGCGAGATGACACCGATGGTCGAGCAGTCAAACAGCAGATTGACGAGGTTGTTGCTCGAAAGGAAAACCGGGTTCAGCGACTGGAACACCGTCCAGATGATGGCAAGACCAACGATGACGGGAAGCGATCCCAGATCACCCGTACGTACACGGTCAATGAAGCCACGGATTGCACCGGCTACGCCTTCGTCATTGCGAACGCGAACATCCTGCCGATCGAGCGGCGTGTTGCTAGCTGTGTTGCTCATGCGGCATCTCCCCGACCCTTGTCGGCATTTTGTGCGCGCCGTTCGGCACGGCGCGAAACGGAATTGCTGGTTGCACCCGTAATGGCGGCAACAAGTTCCTCATTGGATGAATCCGGATAGAAGACGCCATTGTTGCGGCCAAGGCGCAAGACCACGATGCGGTCTGCAACGGCGCGTACGTCTTCCATATTGTGGCTGATCATGATGACGCCGAGACCACGGTCACGCACGCGCTCGATCAGGTCAAGCACTTCCGCCGTCTGGGCCACGCCAAGAGCGGCCGTCGGCTCGTCCAGCATGATGAGCTTAGGATCAAGCAGGAGCGAGCGCGCAATGGCGACCGTCTGGCGCTGACCACCGGACAGGGAAGCTACCGGCTCGCGCACACTCGGGATACGCGCGGAAAGTTCATTCAAAAGCTTCCACGCCTTGATTTCCATCGAAACTTCATCAAGACGCCATGGGCTCAGTTCACGGCCAAGGAAGATATTGGAGACAACGTCGAGATTCTCGCACAAGGCGAGATCCTGGAACACGGTGGCAATGCCAAGGTCAAGCGCGACACCTGGCGAGGACAATACGACCTGTTCACCATTGAACTCGATCGTTCCGGAAGTTGGCTGATGCACGCCTGCCAGCGTCTTGATCAGCGTCGACTTACCCGCACCATTGTCGCCAACGAGAGCAACAACTTCGCCCGGATAAACTTCCAGATCGATATCGGTCAGCGCCGATACAGCGCCAAAATTCTTTGAGATCTTGCTGAGCCGCAAAACAGGCTTTTTGTCTGTTGAGGCTGCACTTTTCATGTCGGACATGGTCTGTCTTCCCGAGGGGCCCGCGTGCAGTACGCGCACCTGCTGAATAGCAATGCCTGGCTGACAAAAGGCCAGCCAGGCATTGAGTCTGAATTAGTTCGTGATGCCGAGCTTCTTGCAGGCTTCCGCGTAAGAATCAACGCAAACCGTTTCAGCCTTGGCGATACCCTTGTCGAAGATTTCTTCCTTGATGTTTTCAGCCGTGATCAGGGCTGGAACAAAGAGCTTCGAAGGAGTGTTGTACAGGGTCGTTTCAGCCTTTGGCGTTTCACCATTGAGCAGCTGAACGGCAACACGTGCAGCTTCGCTGGCAACGATTTCCGAAGGCTTGCTGATGGTATTGTACTGGTCACCAGCAATGATAAGCTGGAGAGCAGCAGTGGTTGCGTCATTGCCGGTGACCGGCGGAAGCGGGTTGACACCACCTGCCTTCATGGCAGCAATCGCGCCACCAGCCGTGCCGTCATTGGCGGCAACGACACCAACGATCTCGCCCGGGAAACGGGTGATCTGGCCGCTGACCCACTGCTGAGCCTTGGCCGGAACCCAGTCCGGCGTATCGAATTCAGCCAGGGTCTTGTAGCCGCTGTCCTTGAGACCGGCATGGATGCCATCTCGAATGAGGCCGGCAGCCGCGTCGGTTGGGGAACCGTTGACCTGAAGCACGCCACCCTTGTCGGTCGGAACATTGTTGTCCTTCAGATGCTTGACCAGCGATTCAGCAATCGTCTTGCCAATTGCGACATTGTCGAAGGAAATGTAGAAGTCCGAAACTGCATCCGGGATCGGACGATCGTAAGCGATAACCTTTACACCCTGCGACTGAGCGAGCTTGACGAGCGAAGCTGCGGCTGCAGTATCAACTGCATCGAGAACGATGACCTTGGCGCCCTGAGCGAGAACCGAGTTGAACTGCTGCTGCTGCTTGGTGGCGTCGCCATCACCATTGAGATAGATGACCTTGCAGCTTTCGCACAGTTTCTTCATTTCTGCGGCAAAGCCTGGATAGTCGCGTTCCTCATAACGCGTGGAGGCCTGATCAGGCATCAGGAATGCAACAGTTGCATCCTTGACTTCAGCCTGAGCCATGCCGCCTGAAAAGATCGACATCGCAATGGCAGCAAAGCTTGCAACGCCAAATTTCTGGCTAAACTTACCGACCGTCATAACTCACTCCCTGAGTAAACTGTTTGTCTTTTGTTTCTTGAACCGCAGAAGACCGTCTTGTCGCAAAGACGCCCCTCCCTATCGACGGTGCAGACCGTCTTCCCCGAAATGACCATGAAGGCACATATCCTCACGTCAGAATTTCAACGGAAAACGATCAGTTCTAATTTCAATCCTGACTGGAACTTCCCTCCGCCGGCGATATGGCCCTACAGATGCGCAAAAATTGGCACTGTCTTTCAAGCACCATCGATTGCGCTGTCATATTGACAAGAATCCAAATCGTGTCAATACGGATTCACGAGCAAGATTTTGCCCTCCACATCACACATGCCTGACCACATGCCTTGATACGAGGAATGCAGATACGCGCCAAAATGCAGCCAGAACGCATGAAATTGTACGCATAACTCTCATTTCCAGCGTGCAATTATATGCAGCAATAGCCTTTGCCTGCCTGACACAGCAGAAAACACATATTTTAGCTCTAATTACACAAGGCATTTGCAATATTTGTTGGCATCGTCTGATTTTTGCACAATCGATGGTGTTCCTTTTGTGCAATGATCAAACTATGCTAAGCAAGTACGGGCAAAAAGGAGGAGAAGGCAATATAGAGGCGCATGGACATATTTCGCCCAACTGATTGCTATTCCAGAATTCCGGCATAAAGCTTCCCCTATTTGCGGGGAAGTCATCAATTTCGGGCACTATCGGGACAGGATTGGTATCTGACCTTTGGCTGATCCAGACCTGATTGTGCCGTCTAGAGCAGTTTCGGAAAAAATGGGAACGGGTTTTCCGTTCGGGACTGCGCAACCAACATGTGAAAGCAATTCAGCATTGATAATCTGAATTGCTCTGGGCTGACTGGGCATCGAATTACTATGAGTACGCCACGCAAAACCACGATCTATGACATATCAACCAAAGCTGGTGTTTCTGCATCGACGGTGGCGTCTGTCATGAATGGCTCGTGGAAGGCCAGGCGCATTACCGAGGCAACCGCAAACAGGGTGCGCAAGATTGCGGATGAGCTGGGCTATACCATCAATCTGCAGGCGCGGGGCTTGCGCATATCCAATTCGGGCATGGTTGGCATGATCCTGCCCATGCTGGATAACCGTTATTTCAGCTCGCTGGCTGCCGCATTTGAAACCATTGCCCGCGCGCGCAATCTCGTTCCGGCCGTTGTGAGCACCTATCGCGACCCGAAAGAGGAGCGCAACACCGTGGAGGCGTTGATTGCACATAATGTCGATGCACTATTTATCGCTGGCGCGACCGATCCTGACAGCGTGGCCCGGCTTTGTGATGCAGCAAAGCTCAAGCACATCAACCTTGACCTGCCGGGCCATCAGGGCGTTTCGGTTATCAGTGACAATTATCGGGGCGCCCGCGCGCTGACGCGTGAAATTCTGGCGCGGCGCACAAAGGCAAGCCAGAACAGCTTCCATTTCATCGGCGGCATTGCCACCGACTATAATACGATGGAGCGTATTCGCGGCTTTTCGACCGAATTGACTCAGGCCGGCATCCAGATCAAGCCGGACACGATCTCTGCCGAAGGCTATGATGCCCGTGTGGCGGAAGACACGATCCGCTCCGTTTACAACAGGCTGGGCAGCCTGCCGGAAATATTGTTCGTCAACTCAAGTATTGCCTTCGAAGGCATTGTCCGTTTTCTTAAAAACCTGCCTATTGAAGAAATACATCAATGCTCCATCGGCTGCTTTGACTATGACCCCTTCATTGAGTTGCTGCATTTTCCAGTGGTCATGGTGCGCCAGAATGTACAAGCAATGGTTGAGCGTTGCTATAAACTGCTTGATCAGGATGATTTCAACGGCAACCGGCTAGAACTCATACCGACAGAACTTGTTTTACCACACAGGGGTTAAAACAAAAGACGGATTTTTAGGATAGAAGCTCAGATAGTCTCTATTATTTTATTCAAATTCATGCATAACACTCCGGAAAAAATCGGCGGAGATTACATGCTGACAAAAAAGGGGAAATATGGACTGAAAGCATTGGCCTATCTGGCCATGCTTGAACCGGGAGAAACTGCCTTCGTTGCGGATATTGCCAGCAAGAACAATATTCCGAAGAAGTTTCTGGATGCCATCCTGCTTGAACTTCGCAATGACGGCATCTTGCGCTCCAAGAAAGGACCAAGCGGGGGGTACAGCCTGTCCAAGGAAGCGACAGAAATCACCATCGGGCAGATCATCCGCATTCTGGATGGCCCATTGGCCCCCATTCGCTGTGCCAGCCGGACGGCTTATGAACCATGCGAGGATTGCGAAAATCTGGACACCTGTCAGGTACGCCGCTCCATGTTGCAGGTGCGTGAAGCCGTAGCCAATGTGCTTGATACCATGACGCTGCAGCAATTCACCTATATTGCTGATGCGGAAATAAAGGCTCTGACGGCCTGATACGGGCGCGCATCGTGCGCCTTTCGCATCGGGCACAGCAGTCACCCTTGTCATACGGGCAGGCGCATTAAAATTAAAGAAGTGCCGGCATGACCGGCACTTCCGGAACTGTTTGAAACAATCAATCCTTTAGGCGGCAAGCGCCTTGAACTTGGCGAGGATTGCGTCGCCCATTTCAGAGGTTCCAACCTTCTTCGTGCCTTCAGACCAGATGTCGGCCGTGCGCAGGCCATCATCCAGAACACCGGCAATTGCAGCTTCCAGACGGTTGGCTTCCTCAATCAGATTGAAGGAATAGCGCAGGCACATGGCAAGCGAAGCAATCATTGCGATCGGATTGGCGACGCCCTTGCCGGCAATATCCGGTGCCGAGCCATGAACCGGCTCATAAAGTGCCTTGCGCTTGCCGGTAACCGGATCGGTTGCGCCAAGCGAGGCTGAAGGCAGCATGCCGAGCGAGCCGGTGAGCATTGCGGCAACGTCAGACAGAAGATCGCCGAACAGATTGTCGGTCAGGATGACGTCGAACTGCTTTGGCCAGCGCACAAGCTGCATGCCGCCAGCATCAGCCAGCATGTGTTCAAGTTCGACATCGGCATATTTTTCCTTGTGACGGGCTGTGACAACCTGGTTCCACAGTACACCGGACTTCATCACATTGCGCTTTTCCATCGACGTGACCTTGCCGCGGCGGGTACGGGCCAGTTCAAAGGCGATGTCGGCAATACGTTCGATTTCATAAGTATCATAGACCTGCGTGTCGATCGCACGCTTCTGGCCATTGCCAAGGTCAATGATTTCCTTCGGCTCGCCAAAATAAACGCCGCCGGTCAGTTCACGCATGATCAGAATGTCGAGGCCTTCGACCACTTCCGGCTTAAGAGAAGAAGAACCGGCCAGCGCCGGATAACAGATTGCCGGACGCAAGTTTGCATAAAGACCCATATCCTTGCGCAGGCGCAAAAGTCCTGCTTCCGGGCGAACTTCATAAGGAACATTGTCCCACTTCGGGCCACCAACCGCGCCAAACAGAACGGCATCAGCATTCAGCGCCTTCTGCATGTCTTCTTCGGAAATGGCCTGGCCATGGGCGTCATAGGCAGAACCGCCGACGAGGCCTTCTTCCGTTTCGAAACCAAGGTGGAGATCCGAATTCAGGTAAGCGATGATCTTGCGTACCTCTGCCATGGCTTCGGGGCCAATGCCATCACCGGGCAGGAGAAGAAGTTTTCTGGTTGCCATAATACCAAGCCTTTGTTTTTCCAAACATATGAGACGGCAATTGCCCTTGCCGCCTCTATTTGTCAGAACATTGCGTTTGGGCATGAAGCCATACTCAATGTCTGAGCTTCCGTGTTGATGCGTGCCGTTCTTCCGAACCCGTTTTCCGTTTTCGGAAGCCCTTTTTCAATTTCGCAAGGGTTATAGAATGCTGCAGCTTCAGGTGCAACACGAAGTCGCCCTGAAACTTCTGAAAAAAAATATCGTGAACTGCCGTAATTTTATGACACAAGCTTCATTGGAAATGGAACAAAGCGTTTATCCGGCCAATCTCCCTGATCTTCAGTCAATTGGCCGCGCTTCGGATGGCAGCATGATCGGAATATTGCCGCGCACGGGATAGGCAAGCTTTGCCTTGCGCGATATCAGCTCATGACGCTCACGATCATATTCGAGCGGCCCTTTCGTCAGCGGGCATACCAGCAATTCCAGCAATTTGACGTCCAGTTCGCCAGTTTCGGTTTTCTCGATCATGGTTATTCCTGCTTTTCGTCGCTGATCATTGCAGCCGCGAGCCAAAATCCGTGTCGTTCTTGCGTGCCAGAACCATTTCGGTGATCGCAATCAGGGTTGCCGCTCGTGTTTTCAGATCCGGCGCTTCAAGCAGAGCCTGTTTTTCCGCCGGCCCGAAAGGCGACATCATGGACAAGGCATTCACCAGCGTTTCATTGCCGGCGCGTGCAATACTGTCCCAATCGGCTTCCAGCTTGTTGGCCTCAAGATAATCGCGGAAAGTGCGCAACAGCGCCTCACGATCGACTTCATCCGCTTCATGCCTTTGCTCAAGATCGCCAAGAAAAGGCGTAATCCGGCATTGTCGGAACGGATGACGGCAATTGACTTCTTCAATCACCCGGAAACGGCAGATACCCTGCAGCGAGATCAGCAGCCGTCCATCGCCCGTTTCGGCAAAGGAAACAATCCGACCAAGACAACCAACCGTACACAATTCTGGCCGATATGCTTCATCAAGCATGGCGTCTGTGTCCAGTTTCTGGCCTTCGAGCTTTGGCTGGATCATGCCGATAACGCGCTTGCCAGCCAATGCATGATCGACCATCGCCAGATAGCGCGGTTCGAAAATATTGAGCGGCAATTGACTGCCAGGCAGAAGCAAGGCGCCTTTCAGCGGAAAAACCGGCACGGTCTCAGGAATGTCGGCTTCTGATCTGTAACGTGCATTACCTACCTGCATAGCAGTCTCCTTAAGCGAGAAGACAAGCCCTCTGCCCGACAGGACAATCAGGAAAACAGCAAGGATGACAGTTTCCGGCGCGCAACAAGCGTTGCCTTGTCCGTATTCCCCCATGCTTCGAAAAATTTGAGCAGCTGCTTGCGTGCAGCATCATCATTCCAACTGCGATCAGCCTTCATGATGGCCAGAAGCTCATTGGCGGCATCTTCACGCCGGCCTTGCGCATTGCGGACCTGTGCCAGATCAAAACGTGCCTGATGATCATTGGGATCAGCCTGCAGACGGGCTTCCAGAGCCACCGGATCGCCAATCTTCCTGACCTCTTCGGCAAGCGCAATGCGGGTTTCAACCGCGCTGATCTGGGCTGCCTTTTTCTTGTCATCCGGTAGGCTTGCCAGGACTTCACGCGCCTTTTCAAGTTCATCTGCTTCAATAAGGCAGGAAGCAAGGCCCGCAACAGCATCCACATTGTCAGGCTGGGCGGCAAGGATAGATGAGTAGATCTGTGCAGCTTCTGCAAAATTGCCTTCATCCAGCATTTGCCTGGCAGCCGCCATGGCATCGACCAGCGCGCTTTCCTCACGCGATGGGCCACCAACCCGGGCGATGAATTCCTTCACCTTGGATTCAGGCAAGGCCCCCATGAAGCCATCAACCGGCTGGCCGTTGACGAAAGCAATCACTGCCGGAATGGACTGAATACCCAACTGGCCAGCTACGGCTGGATGTGCATCAATATTCATCTTCACCAGCTTGACGGCGCCACGCGCTTCCATGACAGCCTTTTCAAGAATGGGCGTTAGCTGCTTGCATGGGCCGCACCATGGCGCCCAGAAATCCACCAGAACCGGCTGTTTACGCGATTCAACCAGGACATCCGCCTGAAAAGTCGCAGTGGTCGTTTCCTTGATCAGATCGCCACCTGGCTTTGCAGTGCTTTCCCCGAATGACATATTGGCGGACAGCTGACCGCTCGTGCCACCAAAAGAACCAGCATAGGGGTTGTCCTGATTGGTCATCTGAAAATCCTTATATCCTACAGATCGCAGCAGAGATTGTTTCCTGTTTCAGGTGATGATGGAATGGCTATTTTTCAAGGTTTTCATCATCATCCGTCATTTTAGCCAGACGCGCCGACATGACCCATCTGATATGTCTGCAGTCTATACTGCCATGCTGGCTTTCGCACTTTCGGAAACTGCCAGAATTTGTGGTTCGTGTCCTGTCGATCGCAAAAACTGAATGAGATCATCACGCCTGATCGATGTCGTGGCTTCATTGGTCAGCGGATGACAGTTGATGATGTCGTTCTGCATCAGTTCAGAATCGATGATCACACGTACATTATGGCCCGTATCGTTGATAACACCAAACAGTGTCACCGATCCTGGCAGAACGCCCAGATATTCCAGCAATTTCTCCGGCTTGCCAAAGGAAACGCGGCTTGCCGCCCCAATGATGTGATGGATCGTCTTGAGGTCAACGACAGCCTCTTCATCAACCGTAACCAGAAAGAACTGATCCTTCTTGTCTTTCAGGAACAGGTTTTTGGTGTGTCCGCCTGGGATTTCACCGCGCAGCTTCTGCGAATCCTCAACCGTGAACAACGGGGGATGCGTGTGGGTCTTGACCTCAATTCCAAGCTCTTTCAGATAATCGTGCAGGGCAGACGGTGTTACTGGCATGTTTCAACTCATTTATCTCATCCTGATGGTTCATATTATCTGTTTGAGATCATGACAAATTGTTTTGCTCAATCGGGATGCGCTTTTCGACTCGATGGCGTCTGTTCCGACGACTGCCTTTTTTGTCTGATCGATATCGCACTCTGCAGCAGGGCTTGAACGGGATCCTGTCCTTTCAGGGACTTGTCGATGAGAATACGCAAATATCCTCCGGCAGAACGGATCGTATCGCTCCGTTGAAGCAGACAAGCTATTGCAATCGCTGCCATTTCCTTGCCTAATTGCTGTGTGGCGTGAAGGAACAGTCTTCTGTCGATACCAAGAAAGGTATGAATCTGTGATGCTGTTGCATAAAGCTCAGACCAGTGTCGGATGGGCTGAATCGAATAGTTGCTAATTTCAGGACATGAACGCAGGACAATATCCAGTGTGACCGATGGCATCTGGTTTATTGGCGTGCGAATTTCTGACTTGCCTTGCGCCTGTTCAGAATGGGAATCTGACTCTGAATTATTTAAATGCCGCTCATTTTGGGATTCATTGCCGCTCGAAAATGATGTTTTTTCATTTAAAGCCAATAGCTTATCAATTTGCGCACGAATTTCGGCCAATTGACTGACAAATATCTTCAGTTCATCAAGTTCTGCCCGGCGTGGAATGGAGGCAACGACATGCCGAAATTGGGCAAGAAGCTGCGACCAGCGCGTCAGATATTCGTCAGCAACAGGCAGCTCCAGCATTTTGGCAATGTCGCGTCTGAGAAGGCTCAATTGCTCGCGCGTTTCGGTGAGGGCAATTTTTGCCGCTTTTACCTGTTCTGCTGCCTTTTCAATTTCGTGGGCACGCACCAGCAATGGCTGCAGCGAAAAGCCAAAAGCGACTTTCAGTTCGCCGCCCTTGGCGCGTCTGGCATAGCGCTTGCCATTCGGACTGTCATGCCTGGCAATGAGATTGGCTTCCACCAGTGCTGCGAGATGGCGACGCAATGTTGCATCGGCCATGCCATGGGCGCGCAGGGAAAGCTGCCTGTTGGATGGGAAAACGATCAGGTTCGATTCTGCGGTCAGTTCTGTTTCCGGATAAAAGGACAACAAAGCTGAAAGTACCGCAAGCGAACGGTCGCTTACGCCAAAAACCGTCTTTGCTTCGCACAGCAAGCGATGCAGTCGCCATTTGTCAATGCGCGCCTGTCGATCTGTATCACGTGTCAGCGCCTGCCTTTTTAACAAGGCATAGGTCACCGATCGAGCGCCGAAAGGCGTCGATGCTATAAAACCATCCATTTTCTTTCACCTTCGATAAGGCAAAAGATATCCAGCCGCCAAAATTGACGTTGTTTACGCTTGACACTGATTCGTGGATTTGCGATTCTCTAGCTGCTAAACTGATGAGAAGGGCTTCCACGACGGCAACGTTTGGGGGCCTTTTTCTTTTGCTATCAACCTCTTTCTTGACTTCTTTGGTTAGTCTCTCCAAAGCCTGTTAATGTACTACTGCACTCCAGACGAGGAATCCCTCGCCTGCCCTTGTAGATTCACTGGCCTTCATTCAGGAATGAAGTGTAGAGTGAATCCAGATTCCTGGAAATCCAGTCTGCAAAGCGAACCCCATTGGTGGAGCTCAAAGCCAGCGTTGCTGTTTTTCCATTCTGTTTCAAAGTTGCTTTCACCGACTTGTCGGCTGCAGCCCAATTGACGCCCTGCTTGACGGCGGCCTTGGTTACCGGTCTTGACTTCCGTTTTCCTTTGAGAAAGCCGTAAAGCAGTTCAAATCGCTCAGCCGATTGAGCTGCACTGAATTCCTCACTGGCGATGCATTCATGAGCCGCATCCAGCTTGCCAGGCTGTTGAATCAGCTTGCGTAGTTCCAGCCAGCGATCACGCCCAATGCCTCGTGCTGCACCAATGGCCGTCAGAATGTTTTCCGGAATGGTCTTTGGAATGGTCAACATCTTGGACAAGGTCTGATAATCAATGGTGAGTGCAGCCTGAATGGTTTCGCGGGCAAAGCCCAGAGATTCCAATCGTGCTGCAAACAGGGTGCGTTCAATGAAGCTCAGATTGGCGCGGGCCGAGTTTTCCTGACCCTGGCTGATAATATGCTCAATATCGGCAAGGGGCTTGATGACCGCCTTGACCTTGCGGCCAAGCTCCCGCGCAACACGTACACGGCGATGACCAAAGACGATCTGATACCGGCCATTTGCCTGCGGATGCGGACGCACCAGAATCGGGCTGTCCTGCCCCCTCTCCCGGATTGCCTCCAGAAGCTCGGCATATTCAGGATCTTCTGCTTCCACAATGCGGTCGGATACGAAGGAGCCATCGATCAGCGCAGGATCAAGCTCGACAATGGCCTCGCCTTCAAGATTGCGGGAGGCCTGCTTTGCCAGTTCGTCAATCGAGGCCGACAGCGACTTTGCGGCTCCAAAACGGCGCGGCGCGTTTTCAAGCGGCATTGCGGCTTCCTGATCCGCAAGGTCGTTCTTCATCACGCTGTCAAATATGTTCTTCCGTGCCATTTTTTCGTCCCAAGCAGGTAATGTCCTGTTTTTGCTTCAATTTTCTCAAAATAGACGGCCGTCTATCGTCCCCATGCTGCATGAATCAGTCCACGAATCTCGGAATTGACCGCTTCCATTGCATCGATGGCGCGATCATAGGTGGCGCGATTCATGGATGAACGCTCCACTTCATACAAGGTCTGCTTTGTCAGACCGGCATCGGAAATGGCGGTCGATTTCAGCATCTGGTTTTTCAGCATGTGTGAGGCCAGCATGCTTTGCATGAAGCCGACCATCTGCGCCTGTGGCACATCGGTCGGCTCATAGCGCGTGATCAGATAGCGGAACCAGTCAAGCTGGACCCCGCCGCCGGCCTGTTTGACTGTCTTGAGAATGTCGCCCAGCATCAGCAGGAATTGTGACATCGACATCAGATCCAGCATTTGCGGATGAACCGTGATCAGCACGGCTGTCGCGGCCGAAAGGGCCGTCAGCGTGAGATAGCCAAGCTGCGGTGGGCAGTCGATGACCACAACGTCATAGGATGAATCGACCTGCTCCAGCGCATTTGCAATACGGTTCCAGAATGTCTTGCCCTCGCCGCCATTCTGCATCGCAAGTGGCGTGTCATATTCATATTCCTGCAGCTCCAGCATGGCAGGAATAATATCAAGACCCGGAAAATTGGTTTTCCGAATAACCGCCTCAATCGGTTTGCGCTCGGAATCATAACGGATGGCTTCATAGAGCGAAGGAAATTCATCCAGCTCAGGCTGAATGCCGTGCAGAGCGGAAAGCGAAGCCTGCGGGTCAAGGTCAATTGCCAGAACGCGGTGACCAGTCAGAGCCAGATGCTGTGCAAGATGCGCAGCTGTTGTTGTCTTGCCGGAGCCGCCCTTGAAATTCACCACGGCAATGACCTGCAGTTTTTCATTGCCACGACGATGCGGAACATAGCGCTTCAGTTCTGAACGGCCATTCTGGTCAAGCCAGTAACGCAATTCCAGGATCTGTTCAGCCGTATAGGTGCGTCGTCCACCGGGCAGGATGGTTGGCTGGACACCCTTGCCTTCCAGATGCAGCTTTTTCAGATTGCTGGGTGATACGCCAAGAAAATACGCCGCTTCCGCCATGGAAAACTGACGCAAGACCTTGCGCGCATCCGGGGGGAAGTTTTCATGGCGCAGCATATTAAGCTTGCGGGAGATTTCCCTCCCTTGCATTAATATCATGTCGTCGAACGACATTGATGCTGCAACGCTGGCGTTATTCATTGAGAATTTATCCTAATGACGGCATTGGCGCAAAAATAACTCGAATGCCGTCATTATGTCCGATTCTTTTCCTTCTGCCTAGTGGAGCTCTTTAGAATAGGTTCACATGAAATCCTGAGCGTAAACGGGCTTGCGCAGAGCTCGAATCGGTTTCTAATAACTATGTGAAAATAAATCATATTTCTGAAAATAGTCTGCCGTCTAATCTTGATGTTTTGCGTCCATCCTGTCGTGTGCGTGGCTTGCGTGACTTTTATCTGCGTCTGGACGGCATTCTGTTGTGCAGTCTGCCAGGCTGTACTGGGCGCCCAAAACGGCACGTGTGGCCGGGGTGATTCTCTGTTGCGTCCGGCAGGAATTCGGCCTTCTGACCTTGGTGTGGCGTTGATTTCTTAACCTTTCCGGCGTATGGTTTCGACAGTTGTTTGCGTGCGCTGGTTATCAGGTTGCGCCGCTCAGATTCTCCCCAAAATGGCTCGAAACAAAAGTCGCTCTGGCTAAAGCCAAGGGCAGGTTAGCTTTATTATGCTGGAATTCAGACTTGTTTCCAACAAGATAGAAATAGGCAAGAAATGCCCATCCAGGCGCGTTCTGATGCGTCTGAAGCACAATCCTTTTGCGATTATGCAGGGCGCTGCGGCAAATTCAAAAACAGTCCGGCCAAGCTGAAAGGGCAGCTATCCATCGGGCAGCGCCATCTGATCCGGTGGCGTGTCAGGGAGAGATCAGCGTCGTCCGAACAGGCGCTCGATATCGCTCAGCTTCAGTTCAATATAGGTCGGGCGTCCATGGTTGCATGTGCCGGAACCGGGGGTTGCCTCCATTTCACGCAGCAGCGCATTCATCTCTTCAGGCCGCAAGCGGCGACCAGCGCGCACTGAACCGTGGCAGGCCATGGTGGCGGCCACATGATGCAGCATGGATTTCAGTCCATCCGATGTGTCGTGTTCGGCGATTTCATCGGCAAGATCGCGGATAAGCTGTTGCACATTCATTTCGCCCAGCATGGCCGGGGTTTCACGCACGGCAATGGCGCCGGGGCCGAACTGCTCAATGGTCAGGCCAAAGCGGGCAAGGGTTTCGGCATGCGCGGCAAGCCTGATGGCATCCTCTTCCGGCAGATCGACAATTTCTGGGATGAGTAGCAACTGACCGGCAATGGGACGGGAATGCAGTGCATTTTTCAAGGCCTCGTAGACCAGCCGTTCATGGGCGGCATGCTGATCGACAATCACCAGACTGTCTTCGGTTTGCGCGACAATATAGTTTTCATGGATCTGCGCCCGTGCCGCACCGAGCGGTTTTTTCAACAATTCAGCCGGTGCCTCTCCCTGACCGGCGCGCACATCAGCCGAAGGCATCACAATATCGCCCAGTATGGGGGTGGATTCCTCACGCAGGCTTGCCGGCTGGCCCAGATCAAGCGGACGATGGGCAGGATGAGCGGTCTGCGGCGACCATTCGTTGCGTGGAGCAGGGTTGTTCCAGCGATTGGAGCCGAAAGCCTGACTGCCACGTGGCTGAAGGCCTTCTGCACGGAAGGCCTGCAACATGGCTTCTGCGCCGCTCGTGGCCGGGCGGATGCCGGAATGGCTTAAGGCCTGCTTGATGGCGCCGACGATCAGACCGCGGACCAGACCCGGATCACGAAAACGCACATCGGCTTTCGCGGGATGGACATTGACGTCAACCAGCGCCGGATCAAGGGTCAGGAACAGGACAGCGACCGGATGGCGGTCGCGCGCAATCACATCGGCATAGGCACCGCGCAGCGCGCCAAGGATCTGCTTGTCGCGGACAGGCCGGCCATTGACATAGGCAAACTGATGCAGCGCATTGCCGCGATTGAAAGAGGGAATGCCGGCAAAACCCGAAAGCCGCACGCCTTCGCGTTCGGCATCAAGAACAAGCGCATTGTCGGCAAAATCCTTGCCCAGAATCTGGGCGATACGTTCCAGTGTTGCTTCTGCGCCTGTACCGGTTGCAGGCAGCTCAAGCGGAGTACGATCCGTGCCGGCCAAAGAAAAACGGATATGCGGAAAAGCGATGGCGATGCGCTTGACGACTTCCGTGATGGCCAGCGCCTCGGCGCGTTCCGTCTTCATGAATTTCAGCCGGGCAGGGGTGGCAAAGAACAGGTCGCGCACTTCAACAATCGTGCCACGATTCAAGGCTGTCGGGCGCGGCCCTTCCATGTGACCACCGGAAACGGAGACTTCAAAACCGCTATCTGCTCCCTCGGGGCGGGATTTCAATGTGAGTTTTGCTACCGATCCGATTGAGGGCAGTGCCTCGCCGCGAAAGCCGAGCGCGCGGATATCATGGACATCATCGGTGAGCTTTGACGTGCAATGACGCGACACGGCAAGTGTCAACTCATCAACCGGAATGCCGCAACCATTGTCGCTGACGCGCATCAGCGTCTTGCCGCCACCCGCTGTGACAATTTCAATTCGGGTTGCGGCGGCGTCGATGGCGTTTTCGACAAGTTCCTTGATCACGCTGGCGGGGCGTTCGATGACTTCGCCCGCCGCGATTTGGTTGATGATGGTTTCGCTCAAGTGTCTGATCGTCATCAGTGCACTATAGGCGGATTCGCTTTTGCGCAAAACCTTGGCAGTTGTGGATTAACTGCGGCCATAGACATCGTCAAAACGGACGATATCATCTTCGCCGAGATATTCGCCGCTTTGCACTTCAATCAGTACCAGCGGCAAGATGCCGGGGTTTTCCAGCCGGTGTTTGAAACCGCATGGAATATAGGTCGACTGATTGGTGGTCAGCAGAATCTCGCGTTCGCCATTGGTAACTTTCGCCGTACCGGAAACGACGATCCAGTGTTCGGAGCGGTGGTGATGCGCCTGCAGGCTCAAACGGCGGCCGGGTTTGACCACGATACGCTTGATCTTGAAGCCGTCGCCTTCTTCCAGAACCGTATAGGTTCCCCATGGGCGGTGGGCAGTACGATGGAGCTTTGCTGCTTCATGTCCCTGAGCACGCAGCTTATTGAAGACGCTTTTCACGTCCTGCGCCTTGTCGCGATGGGCCACCAGCAGCGCATCCGGCGTGTCGACGACCAGAAGATCATTGACGCCAACCAGGCTGACCAGACGGGTCTCGGACAGGACAAAGCAGTTGGTCGTATCTTCAATCACTGTTTCGCCATTCAGGCGGTTGCCATTGGCGTCCGGCTTGATCAGGTCTGCCATCGCCGCCCATGAGCCAATGTCTGACCAGCCACAGGATACCGGCACACAGGCAATATTGTCGGCCTTTTCCATGACGGCATAGTCAATGGAAATGGCAGGGGTGGCGGCGAATTCGGCCCTGGCGATTTCCAGCGTTTCCGTCTCGCCCTGCTGTCCGTGGCGCGCTTTTTCAAGCGCGGCCGTGACACCGGCCAGAATCTCTGGCGCATGGCGCTGCAAGGCATCAAGCATCGTGGCAGCGGTGAAGCAGAACATGCCGGAGTTCCAGAAATACCGTCCGCTGGCAACATAGGCTTCGGCCGTTGCTGCATCGGGCTTTTCGACAAAGCGCAGCACATCATTGCCCTGCGCCTCGATATAGCCGAAACCTGTTTCCGGGTGATCGGGCACAATGCCGAAAGTAACGATGCGCCCGGTTTGCGCAAGCTGCCGCGCCTTGCTGACGGCCTGGCTGAAGGCCGCTTCATCGGCGATCAGATGATCGGCAGGCATCACCAGCAAGATGGCATCCGGCCCATGCGTGGCGGCTATATTGCATGTGGCAAGCGCAATGGCGGGTGCCGTGTCGCGGCCAAGCGGTTCCAGCAGGAAAGTGTCATGAATGGCTTTGGCATTTTCAACGCCGTGCTCACCTGCATAGGCATCAAGCGTCAAAAACAGAAAATCGCGATTGGTGACGGTCAGGATCTGTTCGACATCCGGCAGGCGCGAAGCGCGCGCATAGGTTCTGCCAATCAATGTGCTACCATCCGGCAATTCAATAAAAGGCTTTGGATGCGCATCGCGAGACAACGGCCAGAGGCGCGAACCGGAACCGCCACTGATGATAACCGGGATAAAGCTCATTGCTCAGGCATCCTTTGTTGCATTACGGGCGACATCAAGGCCAAGCGCCAGCAATGCCTTGGCGTCATTTTCAGTTTTTGCTTCCACATAGCATCGCAGTTCCGGCGCATTGCCGGAAGCGCGATAATGGACGGCGTTGCCGTTGTCAAAAAACAGCTTCACGCCGTCAATGGTTTCTGTACGTACAATAGTGCCTGCATTTTGAAAAAGCGCGTCGCGTTTTTCACTATGGTCAAGTGCGGCAAGGAAGGCACTGCTCGTCGCACGTGGAATATTCTGCAGCCGATCGCTGAGCGCAATGCGAAAACCAAAACCTTGCGCGATGCGAGATAAGGGCTCGCGCTGGTCGGCGATGGTTGAAACCGTCGCAAGAATTGGCAAAAATGCATCACGGGTTGGCAGGGCCGTGAGTTTGCGGCATGACCTTTCAATATCGCTGCCAAGCAGCACGCCGCCATTGGCCTCAAAGCCGACGATGATTGCGGCATTTTCCCTACCAGCGCGTTCCATGCCTTCGATGACATAGGGCGAGCCGACGCGGGTACGCAAAATGCGCTCAAACCGGCCGCAACTTTCAAGCGCGGAATTGGAGGTGACCGGCGTGACAATCGTATCCGCGCCGACCCATGCGGCGGTTATTGCGCCAACCAGATCGCCACGCACGAACTGCCCTTTTTCATCTGCAATCAACGGCCTGTCCGCATCGCCATCCGTGGAAACGATGGCATCGAAATGCTCATCGCCTGCCCATCGTGCCAGAAGCCCGATGTCTTCTGCGCGCAAGGCTTCCGTATCGACCGGCACAAAAATGTCGGATCTGCCAAGGGCGACGACTTCGGCACCGAGCGCGCTTAAGGTGGCAGTCAGCAGATCGCGCGCGACGGAAGAATGCTGGTAAATACCGATGCGCAGACCCTGCAGGGCATTGGGGCCCAGAAAATCCACGTAGCGGGCGACATAGTTTTCACCAGCGGCCTTATCGATTGCGGACGGGTTCAGCATGTGGATTGCGAGATCTTCCGGCAGGCTGGCATGAAGGGCGGAAATGGCCTGTTCGTCTTTCTTGTCGATCTCGCCATCGGCACGATAGAATTTCAACCCGTTGCGGTCATCGGGAATATGGCTTCCGGTCACCATGATGCAGGGCGCATGATTTGCCATGGCGTGAAGGCTCAGGGCTGGCGTTGGTACTTCGCCGCAATCAATGGGGGTGAAACCTGCGTCGGCAATTGCCGCCATGGCCAAGGCGGCAATATCCGGGCTGGAGGGACGAAGATCTCGCCCGACATAAATATTGGCGCCCGGCTGGAGGCTGTCGGCAAGCATCTGCACAAAGGCGTAAGCATAGGCATAGGCCGGTAGACCATTCAGTTCGCATGCCAGGCCACGCAGTCCGCTTGTGCCAAATTTGAGAGATGTGCCGCCCATCTGATAAACCTTTGCTGACTCGCCGCTATTGGCGTTGATAGTCCTTATAGGCAGGCAAGTTGAATTCGTTAAGACTGTCTGCGGCAATCACGGCGCGCGCCACGGCATGCGCCATGACCATCGCGCCAATCGCGCCAATCGCGGTGACATCGGCCTCCATGTCTGCCTTGCCGGTTGATGCGGCAAAAATCGTGTCGCCATCAAGCATGGTGTGGATCGGGTTGATGCTGCGGGCAAAACCGTCATGCGCCATGGCGGCAATCTTTTTCAGCTGCGCCTTGTTGAAAGGGGCATTGGTCGCAATGGCCCCGATGGTCGTATTGGCCCCGGCTTGCAAGGCCACACGATGACCCTGCATGATTTCTGCCATTGCATCGCGAAAACCCCTGCCATTTTCGGCACGTGCGCCGGCGAGAATCTGGCTGGAGCAGGGTGCATAGACATCGCCTACCGCATTGACCGCAACAATGGCACCGACAACAATGTCCGTGCCAGGAATATGATGGCTTGCCGTGCCAAGCCCGCCTTTCATGGCGTAATCCATGCCGAACAATTTGCCGACAATGGCGCCCGCACCCGCACCAATATTGCCTTCGGGTGAGGGAAGGGTGGTTGCGGCCTTGCAGGCAAGATAGCCTGCCTCCTCATCCGGGCGTATGGAAAAATCGCCAAGCCAGAGATCCATCAATATGGCGGCCGGGACGATTGGCACCACGCCAGAGGCAATTTTGAAGCCAATGCCCTGTTCTTCAAGATAGCGCATTACGCCGCCTGCTGCATTGAGGCCATAGGCACTGCCACCTGAAAGCAGGATTGCGTGAACCCGGTCAACAAGGTTCATGGGATCAAGCAGATCTGTTTCGCGAGTGCCCGGGGCAGAACCACGGACATCCACGCTTGCGATTGCACCGTCCTCAAACAGGAGCACGCTGCAGCCCGTCGGGCGCTGGTCGAGTGTATGATGGCCGAGTTTCAGACCGGGAACGTCGGTTATGCTGCCGTCCAGTAGGTGTAACAAGTTCAGCTTCTTTCTCAGTTGTCCGCCCTTTGGCGCATATTGCCCTGGTCATTTACTATGCCCGGGCACACATGCTGTGACAAGCATGACGCAGCATGCGCAAAACAGTCGGTGCAATTGACAAATCTGTGATCCCGGAAGCGTGGGAAGATGTTCAAGAAATAACGTAAAACTCTTTCCATTTGATCTTAACCGTGTTACGAGCCGGTGCCAATTCAACCTGTAGATTATCCTGAATCGTCGCTGCTCCCGGGCTATCCGCAGAGAGCGGCTTTTCTTATTCAAAGGAATTGGCAATGGCTAAAATCGTGGAAACTGCCACTGGCACGCTCGCTCTCACCTTTGACGATGTGCTGCTTCAGCCGGGTCATTCCGAAGTCATGCCCGGCCAGGTCGATCTGCGTACCCGCGTTGCGAAAGACATCGAACTGAACCTGCCGCTGCTTTCGGCGGCCATGGATACGGTGACCGAATCACGCCTTGCCATTGCCATGGCGCAGGCTGGCGGCATTGGCGTCATCCATCGCAATCTCTCGCCAGAACGTCAGGCTGAGGAAGTCCGTCAGGTGAAGAAATTCGAATCCGGCATGGTGGTCAATCCGGTCACCATCGGCCCGGATGCAACACTGGCTGAAGCCCAGGCGTTGATGAAGGTGCATGGCATTTCCGGTATTCCGGTTGTTGAAGGCAGCGCGAAAGGTCCGGGCCGCCTCGTCGGCATCCTCACCAACCGCGACGTGCGTTTTGCGTCCGATCCGAACCAGAAGATCTATGAATTGATGACGCGTGAAAATCTCGTCACGGTTCGCGAAAACGTCAGCCAGGAAGAAGCCAAGCGCCTCTTGCATGCCCACCGCATTGAAAAGCTGCTGGTCGTGGATGACAAGGGCCGTTGCGTTGGTCTGGTGACGGTCAAGGATATTGAAAAGTCGCAGTTGAACCCGAATGCAGCCAAGGATGCGCAGGGTCGCCTGCGTGCGGCTGCTGCCACCAGCGTCGGCAATGATGGGTTTGAACGCGCCGAACGCCTGATTGATGCCGGCGTTGACCTGCTCGTTGTCGATACGGCGCATGGCCATTCGCAGCGCGTGCTTGATGCTGTTGCCCGCATCAAGAAGGCCTATCCGAATGTCGCCGTGCTTGCCGGCAATGTCGCAACACCGGATGGTACGCTGGCCTTGATCGATGCTGGCGCCGATGCAATCAAGGTTGGCATAGGACCGGGCTCGATCTGCACCACGCGTATTGTTGCAGGCGTTGGTGTACCGCAGCTTTCGGCCATCATGGGCGCGGTCGAGGTCGCCAACAAGCACAATATTCCGGTGATTGCCGATGGCGGCATCAAGTTCTCCGGCGACTTTGCCAAGGCGCTTGCTGCCGGTGCGGCTGCTGCCATGGCTGGTTCGCTGCTTGCCGGTACGGAAGAAAGCCCGGGCGAGGTTTATCTGCATCAGGGCCGTTCCTTCAAGGCCTATCGCGGCATGGGTTCGGTTGGCGCCATGGCGCGCGGTTCGGCAGACCGTTATTTCCAAGCGGAAGTGCGCGACGAGCTGAAGCTGGTTCCGGAAGGCATTGAAGGTCAGGTTGCCTATAAGGGCCCGATCTCGGCTGTTCTGCATCAGCTTGCCGGTGGCCTGCGCGCCTCGATGGGCTATGTCGGTGCGAAGAACCTGCAGGAATTCCGCGAAAAGGCAACATTTGTCCGCATCACCAATGCAGGACTTCGCGAAAGCCATTCGCATGGCGTCACGATCACCCGTGAAAGCCCGAATTATCCGGGCGGCATGTAAGAGCAACGTGCAACTTGCATCTGAAAGGCCGTCCGGATGGGCGGCCTTTTCTTTCTGAGGCAGAGAATAGTGCGTTTGCGGATTGCCTTTGCCCTGCAATGAAGGCTATTCCCGGTTGAGAAACTGTTGAAGGAGATGCAATGCGGCTCGGCGGACGCCTACAAGCGGCAATCGAAGTTCTGGAAGCGTTTGAAGCAGGTTCACGTCCTGCCTCCGACGTTTTGAAGGACTGGGGTGCGGCGCATCGGTTTGCCGGTGCGGGTGATCGCGCAGTGATCGGCAATATTGTCTTTGATGCCTTGCGGCACAAGCTTTCAATCGCATGGCGCATGGATGCGGATGATGCGCGCGCGCTTGCCTTTGGCGCGCTGCTCGCGGATGGCGGCATGGATATTGCGGCCATTGACGTGGCCCTTGAAGGTGACCGATTCGCGCCGGCTCCCTTGGAGGCTGCGCGGCGCGATGCCTGGAACATGCGCGATCTTGCGCATGCGCCAGCGCATGTTCAGGCTGATGTGCCGGAGTGGTGTGCATCGTCGCTGCAGGCATTGCTGGGCGCGCATTGGGTGGAAGAGGGCAAGGCGCTTGCCTTGCGTCCGCCGGTTGATCTGCGCGTCAATCTTCTGAAATCGACGACGGAAAAGACATTGGCCGCGCTCGAGAAGGCCGGCGCCGCACCGGCCCCCTTTCTCGATCAGGCAATTCGCATTGCGCCGATTGAAGCGCTTGGCCGTCATCCCAATGTTCAGGCCGAGCAGGCCTTTATTGATGGCTGGTTTGAGGTGCAGGATCTCGGGTCGCAGCTGGCGGCACTGTTTGCCGACGCCATGCCGGGCGAACAGGTGCTTGATTATTGCGCGGGCGCTGGTGGCAAGACATTGGCGCTTGCCTCTGCGATGAAAAACAGCGGCCAGATCCATGCCTATGATGCCGAACGCACACGCCTTGCGCCGATGAGCGAACGGTTGCAACGGGCAGGCATTCGCAATACGCAAATTCATGCCAGCCTGGCTGATCTTGAACCGCTGGTTGGCCACATGGATCTTGTTCTGACGGATGCGCCCTGCACGGGGTCTGGAACATGGCGACGCAGGCCGGATGCAAAATGGCGGCTGAACGCCCAGCAGCTTGAGCGACGCGTGCAGGACCAAAAAGACGTTCTGGAAGACGCAAAGCGTTATGTCCGGCCGGGCGGAAGGCTTGCCTATGTGACCTGTTCGCTGTTCGCCGAGGAAAATACGCGACAGGTTGAATGGTTTCTGGCAGCCAACCCTGATTTTCAGGAAATATCGGCCGAAAGCCTGTGGCAGGCAAAGGTGCGCGATAACAATGGCATGTCGCCGGTCTTTCCGGGGCATGGCAGCGTATTTTCACCCTTGTCGACAGGTACGGATGGGTTTTACGTAAGCATATTGCAGAAACGGCAGTCATAGTGGGGGGAAATGGCGCATCAACGTGTAGCCGAGCCGGACTTCAAGGAACGCGTGGAGGAGAGTTTCGCGCGGCAGGCGGCAATGAAACTGATCGGCGCGGAGCTCTGCCGCTGCGAACCGGGCATTGTGGAAATCGAGATGCCATTTCGCGAGGAACTGACGCAGCAACATGGATTCCTGCATGCAGGCATTATTTCGGCAGCACTTGATTCGGCCTGTGGCTATGCGGCACTGACCTTGATGCCGTCGGATGCAGCGGTGCTTACCATTGAATTCAAGGTCAATCTGCTTTCGCCCGGCAAGGGCGACCGATTCCTGTTTCGCGGCGAGGTCACCAAGCCCGGACGCACCATCATGGTCAGTGACGGACAGGCCTTTGCCATCACCGATACGGATGTGCGACTGATTGCGACCATGACCGGGACGATGATGGTTGTGCAGGATCGAAAAGGTTTGCAGGGATGATCAAGACGGTTGCCGGAAAGCGTTTGCTTTATGCCATGGCGGCAGATGCCGAATATGGACGGCATCTGGCAAAGCTTTTCGACCCGTTGATGATCGGCGTTGGTCCGGTGGAAGCGGCCGTCAACCTGACACGCGCGCTGACGCTGCTGGAACGGGATGGCGAGCGGCCGGATCTTGTGATCTCGCTTGGCTCTGCCGGTTCGGCAAGATTGCCGCAGGCCGAGGTGTTTCAGGTTTTATCCGTGTCTTACCGCGATATGGATGCCTCGCCGCTTGGTTTTGAAAAAGGCACGACACCCTTTCTGGACCTGCCCAAGGTGATCGAACTGCCCTATCAGATTGCGGATATTCCTTCCGCGTCTTTGTCGACAGGAGCAAATATCGTTTCAGGCGCGGTTTTCGATACGATCGACGCCGATATGGTCGATATGGAAACCTATGCCTGTCTGCGCGCCTGCCAGATCCATGACATTCCGCTTTATGGGCTGCGCGGCATTTCCGATGGTGCGGCAGAGCTCAAACATGTTGGTGACTGGGCGCAATATTTGCATATCATAGATGCGAAACTGGCCGCGGCCGTTGAACGGCTGGAAGCCGCTGTGGCAGACGGATTGCTGGCATCCTCCTGACAACGCAATGTCAGGAGGGACAATATTTATGCAATCCTCTGTTGAGCATATGCAGATTAAGGCCTATAGGGCATTGCATCCCGGCCACTTTTTCAATAGATGCTGCACATGAGCACGACAGCGCATCCCGACACAATCCTTATCATCGACTTTGGCAGCCAGGTGACGCAGCTGATTGCGCGTCGCGTTCGCGAGGCCAATGTCTATTGTGAAATCGTTCCTTTCCAGTCAGCGGAAGCAGCCTTCAAGCGGCTGAACCCGAAGGGCGTAATTCTTTCCGGCAGCCCACATTCGACGACCGATATCGGTTCGCCGCGTGCACCACAAGCGGTGTTTGAAGCTGGCATTCCGGTTCTTGGCATCTGCTATGGCGAACAGACCATGTGCGCCCAGCTTGGCGGCAAGGTGGAAAGTGGCCATGATCGTGAATTCGGCCGCGCATTCCTGGATGTGCAGGAAGACAGCCCGCTTTTTGAAGGCGTCTGGGCCAAGGGCACGCGTCATCAGGTCTGGATGAGCCATGGCGACCGTGTCACAGCTCTGCCGGCAGGTTTCACCATTATCGGTACCTCGCCGAACGCGCCGTTTGCGGCTATCGCCGACGAAAAGCGCAAATATTATGGTGTGCAGTTCCATCCGGAAGTCGTGCATACGCCGGACGGCGCAAAGCTGTTGCAGAATTTCGTTCATCGCATTGTAGGTGTAAAGCCGGGTTGGACGATGGGCGCCTATCGCGAACAGGCCGTTGAGGCGATCCGCAAACAGGTGGGCAAAGGCAAGGTCATCTGCGCGCTTTCAGGCGGCGTGGATTCTTCCGTTGCAGCATTGCTGGCACATGAAGCCGTTGGCGACCAGCTTACCTGTATTCTGGTCGACCATGGCCTGATGCGCAAGAACGAGGCGCAACAGGTCGTCGACATGTTCCGCGAGCATTATAACCTGCCGCTGATCCTGGTTGACGCTTCCGACCGCTTTATCGGCGAGCTGGAAGGTGAAACGGATCCGGAAAAGAAGCGCAAGACCATTGGCCGTCTTTTCATCGAAGTGTTCGAGGAAGAAGCCAAGAAGCTTGGAGGCGCGGATTTCCTCGTGCAGGGTACGCTCTATCCTGACGTGATCGAAAGTGTTTCCTTCACGGGTGGGCCATCGGTGACGATCAAGTCGCACCATAATGTTGGCGGCTTGCCGGAACGCATGAACATGAAGCTGGTCGAACCGCTGCGTGAACTGTTCAAGGACGAAGTCCGCCTGCTTGGCAAGGAACTCGGCCTTCCGGATAGTTTCATTGGCCGTCATCCATTCCCAGGTCCCGGTCTTGCCATTCGCTGCCCGGGCGGTGTGACGCGCGAGAAGCTTGAAATCCTGCGTGAAGCCGATGCGATCTATCTTGATGAAATCCGCAAGGCTGGCCTTTACGACAAGATCTGGCAGGCTTTTGCCGTCCTGCTTCCGGTCCAGACGGTTGGCGTGATGGGCGATGGCCGCACCTATGAATATGTCTGCGCACTGCGTGCAGTGACCTCCGTCGATGGCATGACGGCGGACTTCTATCACTACGACATGGACTTCCTCGGCCGCACCGCCACCCGCATCATCAACGAGGTCCGCGGCATTAATCGCGTTGTCTATGACGTGACCTCTAAACCTCCGGGCACGATCGAGTGGGAATGATTCCGCGTCCGGCAGCCGCCGGCAGGATCAGGCAGCAGAAACGCCTAAGCCCGCATCACTATGGCTTCAGACTGCTGACAATCGCTACGGCCCATGATGTCTTCATATTCACGGAACGTCCCGGATTTGAAAGGTGAATAGACCGTAATCAAAACCCCTCGTTTCGATAATGATCGAAAACGAGGGGTTTGCAATCAATCTGGTGCGGCTTGCACCGCGCTTTATTGATGCTCTGATGGCGTCAGAAGATTACGGCTTGTACTTCTGGACAGCACCCGGCAGCTTGCTCCAGTCAGCATACCAGTTGTCGAACAGCGTGAGCTGGGCTTCAACATAGCCGCGCTGGCTTTCGGTCAGTTCGTCGGTTTCGTTGAAGTGCAGTGTGTATTCCTTGTTCCCCTTCAACACCATCATATATTTGAAGAAGAGAACGAGATCCGGACCTTCGTCGAAGGAGGAAAGAATAGCGAGTGCCTGTTCCAGTTCATAGGCGCGAGCGCGGGCGTCTGCGTCGCCCTTGGCCGCAGCCTGGGCGAGATTGCAAAGGTGCAAGACTTCCTTCGGCAGAACATTGCCGATGCCGGTGATGGCACCCGTTGCGCCGCAATTGATGTAGCCATGGACAACAGCGGTATCAACGCCGATCATCAGCGTGACGTCATCGTCGCGGCTGGTGATGTTTTCAGCCGCATAACGCATGTCGGCCGGGCCGCCAAATTCCTTGAAGCCAACGAGGTTCGGATGTTCCGCGCGCAGCGCGAAGAACAGGTCTGCGCGGGTGGCAAAACCATAATATGGGCTGTTGTAGATAACAGCCGGAAGGTCAGGAGCTGCAGAAAGGATTGCCTTGAAGTGGTTCCTCTGGGCGGCAATCACGGAAGTGCGCGACAGAACGCGCGGAATGACCATCAGGCCATGTGCACCAACCTTCTGGGCGTGCGCAGCATGGGCAACAGCCGAAGCCGTGTTGACTGCGCCGGTGCCGACAACGACCTTCACGCCAGCCTTTACAAGGCGTTCGACGCCTTCCATACGCTGTTCGTCGGTCAGCAGAGGCCAGTCACCCATCGAACCGCAATAGACGACTGCCGACATGCCGGCAGCAACCAGTTCCTGCGCCTTGCGAACCAGCGCGTCATAATCCGGGGTGCGGTCTTCCTTGCATGGGGTCATGAGGGCCGGGATAACGCCGGTGAAAATGCTGGCAGCCATCGAAAACTCCTTTTGATCAGCGTCAACAATCTGTCGCACCCATTCGAGATGCGCGAACCTGTCTTTCGAGCATCAGAATAGCACTTGTATTTTATTTGTCGACAAGAAATATGCGAGTTTACAAACCAATTTCCAGCCGATCCTGGCCAACCAGCAATTTCTGAACCTGATCAACGATTTGCTCGGCATGCTCGGCAGCCAGCCGTTCGGAAAGTTCCGTGTCGCGTGCCGTGATGGCTGCGATCATTTCTTCATGTTCATCGACGAAGCGTTTTGGCAGGCGGTCATTATAGGACTGATAATAAAGCCGCAAAATGCGCCGACCCTCATCCAGCAGGCGCTTGAACAGGCTTGTGAAGTAGGGGTTGCGGCCAGCTTCGGCGATGGCCAGATGAAAGGCGGCATTGGTGGCAATCATCGCCAGGGCATCCTGGGCCTCGACGGCTTTTGCAAATTCGGCCTGGCGTTGGTGGATGATCTCAAGATCTTCCGGCCGGTGGTTCTTGGCGGCCAATTGCGTAGTGACGCGATACATCAGTTTCAGCGCGTCGAAATAGGTGTGCATGTTGAGAAAGTCGATTTGCGACACCATGGTCGAGCGGTTTGGCAAAGTGTCGATCAGGCCTTCGCCAGACAGACGCACCAACGCTTCGCGGATGGGCGTGCGCGACATGTTGAACCGCTCGGCAAGTTGCACCTCATCAATGGGGCTGCCGGGTTTAAGCACGAGATCAAGAATCTCATCGCGCAACAGGTCATAGACCATTTTCACGCCTGAACCGCGTTTGCGCTCCGGATTCTGATTGTTATCGGTCGTGTCGCTCATGAAAAAATCCTTCTGTCGACAAAAGGAATACAATTGCAACCCCGCAAGATCAATGCCAGTGCATTGCATGCATGGAAGGGGGCCTTTGCATTAATGTGCGAACCGCCTTAGTTATGCTCAAGGGGCGGTCGTCAGCTGGCACAAATAAAGGTTCTCGATGAGCACGGAGCTTACAATCTGCATCGTCTTGTTCAAGCCTGATCTGGTTGAACTATTTCGGACATTTGATGCCTTGCTCGTGGCTATAAAGGCGCTTGAAGCGTCGGTCGGAACCCGACTGCTGATTGTCGACAATTCGCCGGATGCATCCCTTGATCTGTCAGCCCATCCGCTTTTTTCAGTGGTGGAGACTGAAATTGCCAGCGGGCAGGGCAATGTCGGCTTTGGGCGGGCCAATAATATTGCGCTGAAAAAGGGCGTTGGCACTTATCATCTGGTGCTTAATCCCGATGTGGAAATGGCACCCGACGCGCTCATCAAGGCACTCCACTTCATGGATGCCAATCCGCAATGCGGGCTTTTGTCGCCAGCCGCAACCGCACCAGATGGGCGCACACAATATTTATGCAAGCGCTATCCAAGCCTGTTTGATCTGTTCTTGCGTGGCTTTATGCCTGCCTCAGTCCGGCAACTCTTCCGCAAACGGCTTGATCGCTATGAGATGAAGGAAGAAACCGGAGACGACGTGTTCTGGGATCCGCCAATTGTCAGTGGCTGTTTCATGCTGTTTCGCGGCGATGTGTTCAGGACGCTTGGCGGGTTTGATCCGCGCTACATGCTTTATTTTGAGGATTTCGACATTTCCTTGCGCGCTGGGCGACAGGCACGCATTGCCTATGTGCCGGATGTGAAGATCGTTCACGGTGGTGGCAATGCCGCCCAAAAAGGCTGGTGGCATATTGCCCAGTTTTTGAAATCGGCCGCGATCTTCTTTCCTTCACACGGGATAAAGCTGTTCTGAATCAAGCCAGCATCTGTTTCAGATCAGACTGCACTTTCAGCAAGGCTGGCAGATAGCGGTCAATGATTTCCGCATTGCTGGCAACAGAAGCGGCAAGGCCGGTATTGAGCGCGGCAATAGTCTTGTTGTGCATGGTTATCACCGGCACGGCGATGGAACGCAGGCCCATTTCCACTTCCTGATCGATCTGGGAATAGCCTTGTTCATGCACCTTTTCCAGCTCTGCAAGCAGTTCGTTGATGTCCGTCTTGGTATATTGGGTCCGCGCGATACGATCTGATGTGGCAAGTATGGCCCTTTGCTCATCAGGCCTGAGGCTTGCCAACAGAACACGCCCCATGGAAGTGCAATAGGCGGGCAGGCGTGAGCCCGGCATCAAGGAGATCGACATGACGCGGGTTTGTGTCGCGCGGGCGACATAGACGATTTCCGTTTCATCCAGAATGGAAACCGAAGTGCTCTGTCCGATCTGCTGCGAAAGCTGGTCGAGCACGGGCTGGACAATGCGTGGCAAAGGCATGGTGGCAAGGCAGGTCGTACCGAGCCGGAGAATGCGTGGCGTCAATGTGAAGAATTTGCCGTCATGAGCGGCATAACCAAGCTCTGCCAGAGTGAGCAGGCAGCGCCGCGCGGTTGCCCGGTCAAGGCCGGTCTGTTCAGAGGCTTCCGAAATCGACAGGCGTGGCCGGTCTGCCGAGAAGGCTTCAATGATTTTCAGCCCCTTGGCAAGGCCACCCATCATGTCGCGTTCCTTGATCATGCTGCATTAGCCTGTCTGAAATTGTGCGATATACGAACAAAATACTATTAACGCACATTTTGCTTGAAGTCGAATTGTTCTTGCGCCTATGTCCACCGCAACTGGGTTGAGGTTTGACAACATGGCGGAGGTAGTGGGGCAGCCTGTTCAAGCATGGCTGTTTTTCTTGGGCATATCAGCAATCGATTGGGTCCTGTTACAGGGGCTTCACGCATGTCTTGCAGAGGCGGTATGCGTCTGGCGGACATGTATGGGACACTGAAAGCCGTCGTTCAGAGGAGCTCAGCTTTCCAATGAAACGCTGAGAGGCTCTGACATGTTGTTCTTTCGCAGTTCCGGACGGAAAACCGGTTTCTGCTTTTCCTGGAACTGCTCTGCCTGAAGACCGAAATCCGTTTCACTGTTCCGGAACTGTGAGGAAAGCAAAATGACTGATGCTTTTATCTGCGATTATATTCGCACACCGATTGGTCGCTTTGGCGGTGCGCTTTCGTCGGTTCGCGCTGATGATCTGGGCGCCATACCGCTGAAAGCGCTGGTTGCGCGCAATCCTTCGGTTGACTGGGAGGCCGTCGATGACGTCATCTATGGCTGCGCCAATCAGGCAGGCGAGGACAATCGCAATGTGGCACGCATGTCGACGCTGTTGGCCGGTCTGCCGGTTTCTGTTCCGGGCACGACGATCAACCGTCTTTGTGGCTCTGGTATGGATGCAATCATTGCAGCCGCCCGCGCGATCAAGGCTGGCGAGGCGGAGCTGCTGATTGCCGGTGGCGTGGAAAGCATGAGTCGTGCGCCCTTTGTCATGCCAAAGGCGGAGACAGCCTTTTCGCGCAATGCGGAAATCTATGACACCACAATTGGCTGGCGCTTCGTCAATCCGGTTCTGAAAGCGCAATATGGCATCGATTCCATGCCGGAAACCGGCGAGAATGTTGCCGCCGACTTCAATATTTCGCGTGAGGATCAGGACGCTTTCGCGCTGCGCAGTCAACAGAAGGCAGCTGCAGCACAGGTCAGCGGTCGTCTGGCGCAGGAAATCACCGCCGTAACCATTCCGCAGCGCAAGGGCGATCCGGTTGTGGTCGACAAGGATGAGCACCCACGTGCAACGACCCTGGAGGCTCTGGCCAAGCTGCCTACTCCGTTCCGCAAAGAGGGAGGAACGGTGACGGCAGGCAATGCATCCGGCGTGAATGATGGTGCCGCAGCACTGATCATTGCCTCGGCGGAAGCTGCCAAGAAATATGGACTCACGCCGATCGTACGCATTCTGGGGGGAGCAACGGCGGGCGTGCCGCCACGCATCATGGGCATTGGACCGGCACCAGCAACGCAGAAGCTGCTTTCGCGCCTTGGCCTGAAGCAGGAACAGCTTGACCTGATCGAATTGAACGAAGCCTTTGCCAGCCAGGGCCTTGCAACACTGCGCCAGCTTGGCATTGCCGATGATGATGTCCGTGTTAACCCCAATGGTGGCGCGATTGCGCTTGGCCATCCGCTCGGCATGTCGGGTGCGCGCATTGTCGGCACGGCGGCACTGCAGTTGCAGATCAACCAGGGCCGCTATGCGCTGGCAACCATGTGCATCGGCGTCGGTCAGGGCATTGCGATCGCGCTTGAACGTGTCTGATTGAAGGTGAAAACCGAAAAGGGCGTGGCGATCATGTCCACGCCCCTTTTGCCTGAGCTCACAGACCGCGCTTGGCGATCATTGCATCGGCTGTCGGCATCTTGCCGCGGAAAGCGATATAGAGTTCTTCCGGGTCACGGCTGCCGCCGGCAGCATAGATATATTGCTTGAGCCGGGCAGCAATCTCCGGGTTGAATGCATCGCCCGTTTCCTCAAAGGCCGAGAAAGCATCGGCATCGAGCACTTCCGACCACATGTAGGAATAATAACCGGCCGAATAACCATCGCCGGAAAAGACATGGGTGAAATGCGGCGTGCGATGGCGCATGATGATTGCCTGAGGCATTGACAGTTTTTCGAGCGTCTTCTTTTCGAAGGCAAGCGGATCATCGATCTTTTCATTGCCGGTATGGAAGGCCATGTCGACCAACGCCGAAGCGGTAAATTCAACCGTGTTGAAACCGGCATTGAAGGTCTGTGCCGCCAGAACCTTGTCCAGCAGTGCCTTTGGCATGGCGTCACCCGTGCGATAATGCACGGCATATTTTTTCAGGATTTCCGGCACGGTCAGCCAATGTTCGTAAAGCTGCGACGGCAGTTCGACAAAATCGCGCGAAACGGCAGTGCCGGAAACGGCAGGCCAGGTCACATCCGACAGAAGTCCATGCAGCGCATGGCCGAATTCATGAAACAGCGTGCGCGCATCATCAAGCGAAAGCAAGGCCGGTTCGCCTTCCTTCGGCTTGGCAAAATTCATCACATTATAGATGATCGGCTTCTGGCCGCCATCGAGCTTGTGACTGCGCTGCAATGCGCTCATCCATGCGCCAGAGCGTTTTGACGTGCGGGCAAAATAGTCGCCGAGGAACAGGCCGCGTTCCGTACCGTCCGGGTTGAAGACCTGGAAGACACGGACATCCGGATGCCATGTGGGGATGCCCTTCTTTTCTTCAAAGCGGATGCCGAACAGACGCGTTGCGACATCAAAACAGGCCTCGATGATCTTTTCGAGCTGCAGATAGGGCTTGAGCTCGGCTTCATCAAAGGCATAGCGTTCGGCGCGCAGTTTTTCGGCATAGAAGCGCCAGTCCCACGGCGCGACCTTGTGGTTCCTGCCTTCAGCGGCAATGAGCTGCTGCAAGGCTTCTTCCTCTTCGGCTGCCTTGGCGCGTGCCTTGTCCCACACCGGTTCGAGCAGATCCATCACGGCCTTTGGCGTCTTGGCCATGGTGTCATCAAGCTTGTAGGCGGCAAAATTGGCATAGCCCAGCAGATGTGCCTTGCGCTCGCGCAATGCCACCATTTCGCGGACAATCTCGCGATTGTCGGTCTCGCCACCATTTTCGCCGCGCCTGGCCCATGCGTTGAAGGCCTGTTCGCGCAAGGAACGGTTTTCGGCAAAGGTGAGGAATGGCTCGACGATCGAGCGGGCAAGCGTGACCGCATAGGCATCCGGTCGTCCGCGCTCAGTGGCAGCACTCTGCATGGCGTTCTTGAGGAAATCCGGCAGGCCGACGAGATCAGCCTCGTCGGTGATGAACAGGGCCCAGCTTGCTTCATCTTTGAGTACATTCTGGCCAAAGCGTGCGCCAAGGCTCGCCAGTTTCTCATTGATTTCCGCCAGTTCCTGTTTGCCTGCTTCGTCAAGCTTGGCACCGGAGCGCACAAATCCTTTCCATGTCTTTTCCAGAACGCGCCTTGTCTCTGCATCGACATTGAGCGCGTCGCGCTGTTCATAAAGTGCATCAATGCGGGCAAACAGGGCCGGGTTCATCATGATGCGTGAATAATGCCGCGACATTTTTGGCGCGATGTCACGTTCGAGCGTCTGAATGGTCTCGTTTGTATGGGCGCCAGCACGCAGCCAGAAGATGGACGAGACATGATCCAGCGCCTTACCGGTCAGCTGCAATGCTTTCAGCGTATTGTTGATGGTGGGGGCCTGCGGATTGTTGGCGATGGCTTCGACCTCGGCAAGGTCGGCTGCCAGAGCTGCATCAAAAACGCTCGCAAAATCCGCATCAGAAAAGGCAGTGAAATCCGGCAGGCCGAGTGGTCCGTTCCATTGGGTCAGGGCGGTGTTGAGTTCTGGATTTCTGGACATGGGACAACTCCGGATCATCAGGTCAATGACAGACTTGTGACTTAGGATGTGGTTGTGACCACTGCAAGAGATTGTTGACGAGATTACGCTAGAGCAACTCACATTTTGATGGAATCGAAAGGGATTCCCCTTTCGATTAAAATATGATTCAAACTACTGGCTAGTTGGGAG